>NZ_JAVVLT010000122.1:0-113834 GCF_036224885.1 Marinobacter sp. OP 3.4 | reverse complement strand
GGGGTGGGTCAAAATTAATGGCCAGTAGTGGGTCATTTTAATTGGCCACTAACAGCCCCGAAGAGCAGCAGCGACTCCACCACCAGCGCCGTGTCGTAATGCTGCCCCAGCCTCAGGGTACTGCCATGGAGCAGATAGCCTGACAACGAGGCGCCCAGGAAGAACGCGAACAGCACCCCGGCGAGGTGCAGGCTGACGGTGGCCGGATTCCCCAACACCGAGGTACCCAGCAGGGTGGCCGTGCCGGACAGATGGGACACCGACTGATGCTCAAAGCCCAGCAGACCAATCGCATTGATACACCCGGCCACGAGGGCCAGCACAAAGGCCCCGTACTCAATCCATTTTGGAAGTCTTGATATCAAATCGGTTACCCGCTGAACTGCCGCCAACGCCTGTATCGCGCTCAAACCATACCACGAACCCGGCCCCGCCTACCCCACTATGCCGCTGACACCCAAGGGTCATCAGACCGTCATGGAACTTACCTAACGTTACATAACATCACACTCGATAACGTTAAGCAGGAGGGATCCATGAAGTTGTCCGCCCTAACCCTGGGCCTCGGCCTGGCAGTGTCCACCGGTGCTCACGCCATACCGTTCTTTCAGCCCAACCTGACCCTGGAACCTATTGGCCAGCACCAGACCGGCGTATTCGACGAGGGCGCCGCCGAGGTGGTCGCCCACGATCCCCGCAACCAGCGCATCTTCAAGGTCAATGCCGCCGCCACGACGGTGGACGTGCTGGATATCAACGACCCCACCAACCCCACCCTGATGAGCACCATTGATGCCTCCACCCTGGGCGCCAGTGCCAACAGCGTGGCCGTGCACAAAGGCATTGTCGCGGTGGCCATCGAGGCGGAAGATTCGCAGGCCCCCGGCCTGGTTGCCTTCTACGACGCCGTGGACCTGTCCCTGATCAACACCGTGACCGTGGGCGCCCTGCCGGACATGGTGACCTTTACCCCGAACGGCCGCTACGTGCTGGTGGCCAACGAAGGCGAGCCCAACGACGACTATACCGTCGACCCGGAAGGCTCGGTGAGCGTCATCGACCTGCGCCACGGTGTGGCCAATGCCTCCGTGCGCACCGCCGACTTCACCCGCTTCAACGGCATGGAAGACGAACTGCGGGCCCGGGGTGTACGCCTCTTTGGCCCCAACGCCAGCACGGCCCAGGACCTGGAGCCGGAATACATTACCGTGTCCGGCAACTCACGCTTCGCCTGGGTCAGCCTGCAGGAAGCCAACGCCCTGGCCCTGGTGGACATCCGACGGGCCCGGGTACTGGAAATCCAGCCGCTGGGCACCAAGGACCACAGCCTGCATGGCAACGAACTGGACGCCAGCAACCGGGACGATGGCATCAACATCACCAACTGGCCCGTCCAGGGCATGTACATGCCGGACGCCATCGACAGCTACCGCTTCTTCGGCCAGACCTATGTCGTGACCGCCAACGAGGGTGACGCCCGGGACTATGACGGTTACAGCGAAGAGACGCGGGTCAAGGACCTGACCCTGGACCCGGAGGCCTTCCCCAACGCCGAAGAGCTCCAGGATGACGCGAACCTGGGCCGGCTGAACACCACCACCGCCAACGGCGATACCGATGGCGACGGTGATGTGGACGTGATTTACAGCTACGGTGCCCGCTCGTTCTCCATTCGCGATGCCCGGGGCAACCTGGTGTTCGATTCCGGTGCCGACTTCGAGATGATCACGGCGGAGCTGCTGGAGGATGACTTCAACAGCAACAACGACGAAAACGACTCCTTCGATGCCCGCTCCGACGACAAGGGCCCGGAGCCGGAAGGCGTGACCCTGGGCCGGATCTGGGGCCATACCTACGCCTTTATCGGCCTGGAACGGGTCGGCGGCATCATGGTGTACGACATCACCAACCCCTACCGGGTCCGCTTCGTCAACTACATCAACAACCGTGATTTCAGCGTTGACGCGCAACTGCCGGACGACAGCGTGAACCCGCTGGTGGGTGACCTGGGGCCGGAAGACCTGGTGTTCATTCCGGCTTACCAAAGCCCGAACCGTCGCCCCCTGCTGGTGGTGGGCAATGAGGTGAGCGGCACCACGACGGTCTTCCAGGTGGATGTGGAACTGGACCTGGGCTTCGGTCGGCGCTTCTGATTGGCCTATCCAGTGTGTGAAGACACCGGGCCGGGCTCTCCTGGTCCGGTGTCAGACTTAAACAGCGCGTGAAGCGCTTACCTCGTAGGCCATAAACACCCGGTCCATCAGACCCAGCCCTTTCGCCGCCTCTCTCCAGGGGCCGATATGAGGTGCCACAAGGTGGGCATCCAGGGATTCCTGGCTTGGCCATAACTCGGAAAAGCGGATCAACCCCGGATCGGTAAGGTCCTCGGCCACGTCATAGGCAATACAGCCATCATGGCGGCGGGTAGCCTCAACAAATTCCAGCAGGTGAGACCGAACCGCATCCATGGATTCCGGCGGGAACCGAAGGTGGCCGAAAACGGCGACTTTTGCTTCCATGACTTTCTATCTCCTTATGTGGACACCGACATCTTCAGTACGAAAGAGACTCCCGGACTTCATAATGCTGCGACCGGTCGTCGTATCTTGAGAGCACTTCTTTTGCCTTTGCAGGAATGTAGGATGCCGTCGGGTCCTCACCGACAAACGCCTTGACCGAATCCAGGGAGTCAAACGTCATGATCGTAATAAACTCCACTTCATCGTCATGTGCCCGACGCAACAACTGGATCTCCCGATAGCCCGGGATGTGCTTTGCTGCAATGCCCGGAAATATCTCCTCCCTGAGAAGGGTTTCGTATTTATCGGCATTGTCGTGGGTTGTCCAGCCGTGCCAGATTCTCTTGATCATCGTTGCTTTCTCCGTGTACCAGGGTGGTCAGCGTTGTAATAGATCAGCCAGAATCATCAATATGGCAAACCAAGTTCAAATTCTGAAATCCGCATGCGGAACAAAGCAATATCCGGCATGGGGTTCCTGAAGACATAAATCACGAGCCCTGGCCCAGCGATTGAGACGCATAAAGTACACAGCGCCCTCTTCCGATTCCGGCAGATGCACCCAGGCCAGCGGTCGTCCATACATAAATTCCAGAAACCTCGCGGCGCTGAACGGCAACCCGGGATCTGGATCAAGGCCCCTGAAGTCACAGAACACCCGGAAATCCCGCTCGGCGATTTCACGCTCCGCAAGGGCCACGCGCAGAAACTCGACATGCGCCTGGTCTGGAATGAAGGACAGGCCCAGAACAACGTCCCTTGGCAGATCGGCCTCCCGAACCGCCTCGGCGTCGAGATCCTTGCCCAGTTCCGGATCCAGACACCGCCCTGGCGTGGACCAGAGTTCCAGTTCAATAACCCGTTTCACGGTCCCTCGAATGGATGTCAGGTGGGTTAAGGTGAAAAACCTGCATCATCGGTTACATCCCTTACCCACATAGGCCTCAAGTTTCGAGGGAACATAAGGCCAGAAAACGTCCCAGCTTGCCGGTTTGGGATATCGCTTCCTGTATGCTTCCTGCTCTTTCGCACCGAGCTCGCTGTACCAGTCAACGAACCGATACCAGTACGCTTCGCCCGGTCCCATTCGCCAACCCATGGAACCCAATGGTATGTCTGGATACTGAATCCACGGAGGCAACATTTCATTATCCATAAAAGCCTGCAGCAGGTTGTGGACGGGCCGTCATTCTCGTATCCCGGGTATAGCCAGTCGCCCCTTTTTCATTTGGCTGACGGCAGATTGCCCCCCAGCATGTTTTCAACCACGGCCGCGTTGTAGAAGGCTTCAACGGTCTGGATCTTGTCATTCTGGACCCGGAACCAGACGGCGAGCCGCACATCCCCGATCGGTTCAAAGTGGGTTCGGTAATCCAGGATGGCAAACACGTGCTCCCCGTCGGCACTGAGCTGACGGACGATCAGGTCCTTCTGGATGGCGGCCATACCAAACTGGTACGACAGCATGTCATCCGCACTGAGGAAACGCATATTCGGGCCCACATACTCAAATCCCTCAGCGCCCAGCAAGGTCTTCGCCTCGTCAAAACGCTGGTCATGGATATGAGCGATGAACTGCGCCACGATGTCTTTCGGCTGCATGAACAGACTCCTGTCATTAATGGATACACTCCTCCTCGCGGAGTGTAAGGACCTCATAGCCATCCGATGTGACGGCAATCGTATGCTCCCATTGTGCAGACAGTTTCTTATCACTGGTGACAACGATCCATCCATCTTTCTTCAATTTAACCTTTGCCTTGCCCTGGTTAATCATCGGCTCGATCGTGAACGTCATGCCTTCCCGCAAGGTGAGGCCCTTTCCTGGCTGGCCAAAATGCAGCACCTGGGGATCTTCATGCATTTCCCTGCCGATACCATGACCACAGTATTCACGGACCACAGAGTAGCCGTTCTGCCTCGCATGTCTCTGGATCGCGTGACCAACATCGCCCAGGGTCGCGCCGGGCCTGACAGCCCGTATGCCTTCCCACATGGCTTCGTAGGTCTTATCAACCAGTCGCTTCGCGAGAGGTGACACCTCACCAATCATGTACATCTTGCTGGAATCAGCGATGAACCCGCCCTTTTCCAGCGTGATATCGACATTGACGATATCGCCGGATTTCAGCTTCTGGGTCTCTGAGGGAACGCCGTGGCATACCACCTGGTTGATCGAGCTGTTCAGCACATACTGGTAACCATACTGGCCCTTGCTGGCCGGGCGGGCCTTTAACTGGTCAACGATATAGCGCTCGGCCAGATCATTGATCTCCATGGTGGAGATACCCGGCACGATGCGCTCATCAAGGTAGCTGAAAACCGATGCAAGCAGTCGTCCGGCCTCCCGCATCACCTGCAGTTCCACGGCATTTTTCAGCACGACCTCAGGCACTGACGATCTTCCCTATATCCACATCCGCCTGCTTCAACTGCTCATCCACGATCTGGCGATAAGACAGGCCCGGGTTGGCCTCGGCGAGCATGCCGATCTTCATCCAGTACTCCGCCTGAGCGTTGATGGAGCGCACCATCACCGAACTGGCCTTGCGGACCTCTTCGTGTAACTCATCGTTGATCTTGACGATACCCATAACAGACTCTTTGTATATGAAACGTATACGAATCATATATCGCCTGAAACTGAGTCGCAAGGAGCCACTAGCTGAGCACTTTCATAGGACGATTAGTGATTTTAGATGCTCCGGCCAATGCACGCCGCTTCACGATCCAGGCAGGGAAGTCCACATTGATCTGCTTTTGTTCCTGGTTAACACAACGAGCAAAGGACGGGTTGAGTGGCGGAGAACCGGTTGCCAGCCGCCGATTGTTAAATCCTTTTTCGTACGATATCCTGTACACGATCAACATCCTGTACAGGAGAAACCTTATGGATGCCATCAGCTACACAGCCGCCAGGACCAATCTGGCAAAAACCATGGAGCAGGTCTGTGAAGACCATTCCCCTGTGATCATCACCCGGAGCAAGTCGCCGTCCGTGGTCATGATCTCCCTTGAGGACTACGAGGCGCTGCAAGAAACCGCATACCTTCTACGCGCCCCCAAAAACGCCCGGCGTCTGCTGGAATCCGTCGCTGAACTGGAACAGGGCGGTGGTCAGGAAAAGGACCTCCTTGAATGAAACTCCTCTTCTCCGAGAATGCCTGGGAAGACTATCTGTACTGGCAGAAAACCGACAAAAAGATTCTTAACCGAATCAACAAGCTGATCAAAGAGATCAAGCGAGAACCGTTCGACGGTATTGGCAAACCTGAGCCCCTCAAACACACCCTCGCCGGATACTGGTCTCGCCGGATCAACGACGAACACCGAATCGTTTACAAGGTCACGGACGACGCTTTACTTATCGCCCAGCTTCGGTATCACTACTGAACTGAAAGGAATCAATCTGGGCAAATCGTTTCATCCCCTACCGGGCGGTACTGGGGAAAAGTCCAAATCCAACCGGCGTCGCTTGCTAGCAGGCAATCTGTTTACACATGACGCTGACCATTACACCCCTATATTCGCAGCGTTCCATATGACGCCAGCCAAGTTTCTCATAGAGCCTGGACGCAAATTCCGTGTAGAGGTACCAGGACTCAGCCTTTGATTTAACGGCTTCCCTTTCGCATCGGGCGATCAGTTCCGTGGCGATTCCTTGGTGCCGGAAGCCTTCTTTGACATAAACGGCAGCTAGCCAAGGGGATAAATCAGGCCTGGTGTCCATGTCATGCTGAACCAGGGCCGCTGAACCAACCAATTGATCTCCTGACATTGCGACGAATATCGACGGAACCCCCTCTCGTCCCGCGGCTTTAGCAATGGCTTCAGCCCGCTTTTCCAGGGTAAGTAACGGATTCAAATGACTCCACTCGCCGTGGTGAAGCTCCGCCAACTCCGGAATGAACGCCTTTTTGTCAGCTAGGGGAACAATTTCCATAGTCTTTGCCTCTTGAGGGTGACGCTGGGTGAACTACGGGTGTTGGCACCACCAGTAGAAATACTCTGGCGTTTCGAGGATAAACGCGATCTTTCCGCCCGCATCGCGTCTGGGGTAGCAACTACCCTTGTAGAGCTTGTGAGAAGGACGCTTCTGATCCCTATTGAACCACCACCCGACCATAAATGGATCGCTGGAGCGGATTGCCTGTAACTCCGAAAAACGAACTTCGTCAAAGCCATGGCCGCGTGGATGAAATCCGCCGGGACCTGGCCGAAACCGTAACCAGACTTCATTGCCATCCAGGTTATGCTGCTCGTGTATCTCCCTGATGTCCGAAGGAAAGAGGCGTGGCACCCACATCCCATCATAGAGAGCATCCTCGTGGCTCTCATAGTAGCGGTTCGGGCTCTCGAGGTAGAGGCAACCAACCGGGAAAAGAACGGCCAGAAGGCACGCCACCGCCAGCAGGCCAATAACCTTCACGCAAATCCTCCTGTTCAACGCTTTGGTTTTGCGGCATTCCGAAGCGTAGCGTAGGTGCATCGAACATCAGCCATTGGTTGAGCACTTGCATGCACATATACTGAAACAGCACATTTATAGCCACTTGGGGGCTCCGATGGCCAAACTTTACAATGCAGCCGCACCCAAAAAGGCAGCGAACCTCTCAATCAATAGCGATCTGCTGCGTAAAACCCGGGAACTGAACATCAACCTGTCTGCCACCCTGGAACGAGCCTTGAGGGAAGAGCTATCCAGGCGCGAAGCTGCGCAATGGGTTGAAGAAAATCGCGCCGCGATCAAAAGTTACAATGATTTCGTCGAACAGCATGGATGCTTCGGCGACGAATTCAGGGCGTTCTGAAAGCGCAGTTCGATGTATACCCCAACCTTAGCAAAGTCAGCAAAGCGCATTACCCTTACCTTGTCGATACTCAGAGTAGCCTCCTGAGCGACCTGGCAACCCGCATTGTTATACCGCTGGGCAAACGGTCCGCCTTTGGTGGCGAAGCCATGCAAGGACTCACCCCGGAAATCAGCTTTGCCGATCAGGAACTGCTGCTGTTAACCCCGCAGGTTTCCTCGGTACCTGAAAAGCATCTCAAGAACCCCATTGGCTCCCTTGCGCATTTCAGGGATGAGATTGTTGGTGCGCTGGATCTTGCTGTTACTGGTATTTGACAGCCGACACTGAGAGCGAATTGGAGCAACGTCAGAGTTGAAAGTGACTGTACCTGCTTGCCTTCCCGGCTAAGACTCCGGAACGACAGCGATCTCAGCCTGTTTTTGTCTGATGGCGTCCTGATCGAACGGCGTCCTGCATGACTCTGCGTTGAACGCCCAGACTTTGGTTGACCAGCTCTGGGTCATACCAAAGCTGTTTTCACACTCAACGTAACCGGCTTGTTCAAAGGTATTACTCCAATACATTTGAGCTACGAACTTACCCGATATCATCAAGATAAACCCCAGGACAATAGAGTAACCCATTGCCCTGGTGATCTTTTTATCGAAGGATCGAGGCCTCTCGCCTTTATAAGCTAAAAATAGGCTATAAAGCCCCATAACCAAAAGTGTCGCCAGTATCAACCATCCGCCGTAGTAAAGGAGAAATCCCGTATCTTGCAAAATAAATTCTGGCTTAATGGTCGTTAGCCTAATGTAGGCGCTGCTATTTTCTGAAATCTTGGCTGGCGTGTAAATAAAGAAGAACGCCGAAATGGATAGAAAAAAAAGGCCAATTAACAACATTGACCTCTGATTTACGCTGTAGCGAGGGTTAGCCACTTCAGTGGCCCCGTGGTTAATAGTATCCGCCATAGCCGCCGCCGGAGAACCTTCTTATAAATTCGATCTGACTGATCCTACCCTGAAATCTATACCTTGACCAATTCTGTGGAAATATGCGCAATAACGGATTCGATGGATTTGTGATTATCAGCAAACATGCGAGCATTCAGGTGATGGGTTTGACGCCACAGTCACTTGTTATGCACAACTTTCAAATTTTACAGATTTTTGTAGGCGTGATAACTGTCGAGTACTTGATGATACAGCATTGATGATTTTCTCCTGGCAGCCGGATGAAAAGCATTGATGAAGACGACACCCTCATTCAAATGAACTCTCTCGCTAACTTTTTTAATCTCAGGAAAAACATAACGTTTTACTTGATTATATGTACCGCAAAGCACAACTATATCTGGCTTTATCAACTCAACCTGCCTTCTAACAAAATAAGCATACTCACTCGCATGGGCATCAAACGTCTTTCGGTTAGTTCTGGCTTTTCCTGCAGTCTTCCTTATATTTATATATGCAATGCTCTTAACTGCACTTCTTTCATTTAACTTAGCATCTTTGAGCGACGGCACAACCCCATCATAATTTTGAAGCCCGTAAGCCCAACGCCCCACCCGACGAAGAACTTTCCCTCGCCACCATCCGCTTTTCTTCACTTCAATAGCTCTATTAATCGCAGCAACAACATTCTGATTTGCTTTATTTGTTTCCTTTAAAACAAACAAAACCTTTTTTCTGCTACTATCCCAGTTATCTTTTGAGATCACTCCATCATGGTTGAAGTGCCGGCCTTCAGGAAACTCCTCTTCCCAAGCATCCATTAACTCATCAAGACAGTCTATTCCAGAAATTTCTTTATTATCCATAAAGACACTCGAGTTAGCTTTTAGAAAAATCAATTATATAAACTAGTAGATCCGTCAGGCAACCATTCGATATTTAAGCCACCCTCACCAAAACGTACAACACCCTCCCTTTTTGGTAGTTCATTACATTGGCCTCGATACTCAATAAAATTATCAAGCAATTCGATCAGGTGCACTTTGAACCCTGACTCAGTAGCCTTCACAAAAGTGTCGTCTTCAACCGTCCAACGAGTGCCGCTCAAGCGAGATTCATTATCTTCCGCACAGAAAACCACTTTACCGTTTGCTTTAACAATCTCAGGATACTGCTTGGCAAGCATAGCAAGACGGGTAGCTTCAAAAGCTTGATCAAAATTTGGCATATTTTTTCCTTTTACTCGTTATTCTTTCAGCTTGCGCCATCTAGGCGACAGATTGCGTCGTAGAAGCGCATAGCGCCGCTCAGCACGCGCGGCTACGGAATGGACGCGAAGCCGCAATGGAGTAGACGTCGCCGTGCCTAGCCTTGTTATGATGATGGCTCACCGGTTAAAAGTTTCGCCTTACCGAGTAGAGCTGCATATCTTTTTAACGTGGAACTTATACCAAAGCAAATTGACCACTCACTATCCTTGGGAGCATAAAAGTTAGAGCCAAGGTCTCCTCTGGGATCTCTCAGAACCAAACCACGCTTGAGAAAGTCTTCCATGTAAGCGAAGAGTTCATCAATTTCGACACCAAGGCTTAATTTTCTGAAATTTTCATGATTTATATTATAAGTTGGATAAATAGTATTAACTTCTACCTTCTGCAAGCTAGACAACTTGATAAAAAGATCAACCTTCAAGTCGTCTAGGCCGTTAGCGCAGGTGATAAAACGAGATTTTTCTTTTGTTGAGAAATCAAACTGACGATCATCTATAAACAAAAAAGCCAAGGCTCGCAAAACTATTTCACTCGATGTGTTTGTTATAGCAGCAGCATAGTCGGCCAGCACCTTTTTGAACGTTCTTGGCTAAGAAATTCATTAATCTCAGCCTGACGCTCAGCTGTTAAATTATCAATTTCTGAATCAATAGTCGTCAAGAAAGTATTTACACGATGCTCCCCGTATAAATTATGGGCTTCTTTGAGGAACCAAAAAATCGATCTGGCTATCGGGGTTGCCATCTTAGTTTTCGTTAGCTCCATGCATTGGCTCCTTGATCATAACAGCTAGTTTTACGAACGCCTTCACATACCACCCGTTCGTATAATTCCAAAAAATCGGCAAGCCATGGATCCCGGAAAACGCTTGTAATTCATAAGATTAAGACTCGCCCCACGGATTCTGCCGGAGTTATATGCCCCTGTACGAATCACTCCCGGAGTTCGCTTACGGGCGCATAACTCCACCAATCCACCTTTTACTTTCAACCCTATCAGATGGTTATCGGCATTGCCTGCGCAATTTACGGAGTTTTACGAACACGTTCGCTGAACTCCAGCCTTCAGGCATCCGTGCGCTGCAATGCCCGCCCAAGGTTTGAGAAGTAATCCCGGAAGGCGGCGTTGATGGTCTCCCGTTGGGGCCCCTGCGGATACAGGCCCATTCTTGCCTCGTCAGTTTCCCGGGTGCCTTTTACCAGGAAGTCGTTCTTGCAGTCCGCGTCCTGCACGAAGGCTTCGAAGGCCCGGGCGCAGAGTTCTTCGGGTTTGCTGAAATAGTGGACGCCGGCGGCTTTGTCCGCGACAGCGGACTTTTGAAAGAGCTCGCTGGGCTCGGTGCCTGCGTCGTTGAGCAGGATGGCCTGGTAGCAGGCTTCCAGCCGTTGGTTGAGGGGGTGCTGGATGGCGTCGTCGCGGGTCAGCCAGAGGGTGGAGCCGAAGGCGCCCTTGCCGCTGCGCTCGAACAGTTTGTCGGCAATGTAGTGGTCGAAGGCGTGGAACCATTCGTGGGCGATGCTGCCGGGGCCGGCGTTCTTGGCCAGGGCGAAGCTGCGGGTGGCGGGGGTGTAGTGGGCGGACACGCCGGGCTGGCCGCCGATGCCGTATTGCAGGGCCAGAGTGCCACGCAGGGAGATGAGGCTTTCGGTGCCGCCGAGGATGGTCATCAGGTCGCACAGGGCGTCGTAGAACAGGGCCGCGCTGCGCTGTTTTTCCGGTTCGGTGACCCAGCGGCCGATCTCGACGGTGCGGAACTGGAACCGTCGCCGGACGTGCAGGAAGGTAACGGTGGCGCCGCCGCGGTGGTCAGGGCCGCGGCGGTAGAAGGTTCTTGGCATGGGGCCTCACGCTGTGGTTTCCAGGCACAGTGTAACCACAGAGCCCCTGCACCAGAAGCCATGCCGCCATCGGGTGTCGGTGCTATTCCTCCGACGCCCGATGGTCCCTGCTTACCACTCCAGTTGCGCCCCGGTCTGGTACTCGATCACCCGGGTCTCGAAGAAGTTCTTCTCCTTGCGCATGGTGGCCTGTTCGTCCAGCCAGGGGGAGACGTTCTTCGCTCCGGGGAAGGGTTCTTCCAGCCCGACCGTCCGTGCGCGGCGGTTGGCGACGAAGCGGAACTGCTCGTGGTGGTATTCGGCGGAATAGCCCAGGATCGGGTCCCGCAGGATGTAGTTGGCGTAGTCCCGCTCGGCGGCTTCGGACTCGTCCCACATGTCGCGCACGGCTTTGGGGTCGAGGGTGATATTTTCTTCCTCCAGGATCTGGTTGACCACTTTCAGGCCGAAGGAGAAGTGCATGGCCTCGTCCCGCAGGATGTACTGGAGCTGTTCACCGGTGCCGCGCATCAGGCCCCGGCGCTGCAGGGCGAAGATGGGGCTGAAGCCGTTGTAGAACCAGGCACCCTCGAACACGGCGGCGAAGAACAGGTAGGACATGATGAATTCCTGCAGGTCGTCGCGGTTACGCAGGTTCATGTCGGAGCGCATGGCGGCGTCCAGGCGGCGGTTGGCCATCTGGATCTTGCCGTTGATCGCCGGCACCACGCGGTAGCGGTTGTAGATTTCGCTCTGATCGAGGTTGAGGGTTTCGATGCAGTGCTGGTAGGCCCAGGTGTGCATGGCTTCCTCGTAGACCTGGCGGGCCTGGTAGATCTGCAGTTCCGGGGCGCTCATCTTTTCCATCACCGCCAGGCCGATGTTGCGCATGGCGAGGATGTCGGAGGTGGTGAGGTAGGCCAGTACGTTCTCGTAGACGTGTTTTTCCGCCGGGTTGAGGCGGTGGTGGTAGTCGTGGACGTCCTGGGCCATGTTGACGTCCAGGGGGGTCCAGTGGTTCTTGTTGGCGTTCATGAAGTACTCCCAGGCCCAGGGGTACTTGAACGGGGCCAGCTGGTTGATGTCGGTTTCGCCGTTGATGACGCGTTTGTCGTCGACGTTGACCGGGGCCGGGCCTTCGGTGTTGGTGGGTTTGCTTTCGGGTTTTGGTTCGTCGTCCCAGTTCAGCATGGGGATCTCCTTTGGAAAACGGGCTACCAGAATGCTGGTGTTAGCCCCTCTCCCTCCAGGGGAGAGGGGATGTACAGGCCGGACTTATCAGTGGCTTCTAGCGCTAGTGGATGTTTACTGACACGCCTCGCAGTCGGGGTCGTCAATGCTGCATACCTGTGGCTGTGGCGCGGCGACCGGTGCGGTCTTCTCAGCGCCCGTGGCACCCAGGGAGCGCAGGTAGTAGGTGGTTTTCAGGCCGCGTTCCCAGGCGAGCTGGTAGAGCGCATCCAGTTTCCTGCCGTTGGGTTCGGCCATGTACAGGTTCAGGCTCTGGGCCTGGTCCAGCCATTTCTGGCGTCGGGAGGCGGCCTCCACCAGCCAGCGGGCGTCGATTTCGAAGGCGGTGGCGTAGCGGGCCTTAAGTTCGTCCGGGATGCGGTCGATCTGCTGAACGCTGCCGTCGAAGTACTTGAGGTCGTTGACCATGACGTTGTCCCAAAGGCCCTCGGCCTTGAGGTCGCGGACCAGGGAGGGATTCACTACGGTGAATTCGCCGGACAGGTTCGATTTGACGAACAGGTTCTGGTACGCCGGTTCGATGGACTGGGAGACGCCCACGATGTTGGAGATGGTGGCCGTGGGCGCGATGGCCATGACGTTGCTGTTGCGCATGCCGTTCTTCGCGATCAGCTCGCGCACCGGGGTCCAGTCCAGGCGGACGCTGGTGTCCACGCTGAGGTCGCCTTCCCGGCGGTTTTCCTTCAGGCGGTTGACGGAGTCGATGGGCAGGATGCCCTGGTGCCACAGGGAGCCTTCGTAGCTTTCGTAGGCGCCGCGCTCGCCAGCCAGTTCGGCGGAGGAGCGGATGGCGAAGTAGCTGATCTGCTCCATGGCCACGTCGGCGAATTCCACGGCTTCCGGGCTGGCGTAGGGTACGCCGAGTTTGTACAGGGCGTCCTGGAAGCCCATCAGGCCGAGGCCCACCGGGCGGTGGCGCAGGTTGGAGTTGCGGGCCTGCGGCACGGCGTAGTAGTTGATGTCGATGACGTTATCCAGCATGCGGACCGCGCGGCTGACGGTGCGTTCCAGGCGCTGCACGTCCAGTTCGCTATCTTTCACGTGGGCGGCCAGGTTGACGGAGCCCAGGTTGCACACGGCGATTTCGTCCTCGCTGGTGTTGAGGGTGATCTCGGTGCACAGGTTGGAGCTGTGGACCACGCCCCGGTGCTGCTGGGGCGAGCGCAGGTTGCAGGGGTCCTTGAAGGTGATCCACGGGTGGCCGGTTTCGAACAGCACGGTGAGCATCTTGCGCCAGAGCTGCTTGGCGGAGACTTTCTTGGACAGTTTGATCCGGCCCTGCTCCGCCAGCGCCTCGTAGTGCTCGTAGCGCTCGCGGAACTCGTTACCGTACAGGTCGTGCAGGTCGCCCACGTCGCTGGGGGAGAACAGGGTCCAGTCCTGGTCGTTGCGCATGCGCTCGATCAGCAGGTCCGGCACCCAGTTGGCGGTGTTCATGTCGTGGGTGCGGCGGCGTTCGTCCCCGGTGTTCTTGCGCAGCTCCAGGAATTCCTCGATGTCCAGGTGCCAGCTTTCCAGGTAGGCGCACACCGCGCCCTTGCGCTTGCCACCCTGGTTGACAGCGACAGCGGTGTCGTTGACCACTTTCAGGAAGGGCACCACGCCCTGGCTCTGGCCGTTGGTGCCCTTGATGTGGGAGCCCAGGGCGCGCACCGGGGTCCAGTCGTTGCCCAGGCCGCCGGCCCACTTGGACAGCATGGCGTTGTCGCGGATGGCGCCGTAGATGCTTTCCAGGTCGTCCTGCACGGTGGTCAGGTAGCAGGAGGACAGTTGCGAGTGGCGGGTGCCGCTGTTGAACAGGGTCGGCGTGGACGCCATGTAGTCGAAGCTGGACAGCAGGTCATAGAACTCGATGGCGCGGGCGTTGGGGTCGTCCTCCCGCAGGGCCAGGCCCATGGCCACGCGCATGAAGAACACCTGGGGCAGTTCCAGCCGAGCCTTGTCCCAGTGCAGGAAGTAGCGGTCGTACAGGGTCTGCAGGCCCAGGAAGCCGAACTGCTGGTCCCGCTCCGGCTGCAGGGCCTCGCCCAGGCGTTCCAGGTCGAAGGCGGCCAGCGCTTCGTCCAGCAGTTCGTAACGGATGCCTTCGTGGATAAAGGCGGTCAGGGCCTGGGGATAGACCTCGGCGAGACTCTGCTGGGTCGACAGCCCCAGGGCGCCGGTGGTTTCCAGGCGAAGTTGCTCCAGCAGCAGGCGGGCGGTGACGGCGCTGTAGTCCGGCTCCTGCTCGATGCGGCCACGGGCGGTCATCACCAGGGCGGAGAGTACCTCGGTTTCGTCGATGCCGTCATAGAGGTTGCGCAGGGCGTCTTCCACCAGGGAGTCGCCGTTGATGCCTTCCAGACCGGTGGCCGCCTGTTCCACCTGCAGTTTCATCAGGCCCAGGTCCAGGGGGGCGATCTCGCCGCTGGCCTTTTTCACGGTCAGGTGCGGGTGGGCCTCCACAGGCTCGTCGATAGCGCGCTGGCGGGCGTGTTCTTCCCGGTAGAGCACGTAGGCCCGGGCCACTTTCTGTTCGCCACCGCGCATCAGGGCCAGTTCCACTTGGTCCTGAATGTCCTCGATATGGACCTTGCCGCCGGCCTTCAGGCGTCGGCTGATGGCCTGGGTCACCTGGTCGGTGACATCCTGGACGGCATGGTTGATATGGGCGGAACCGGCGGCCTGGTCACCTTCCACGGCCAGGAAGGCCTTGGTGACGGCGACACTGATCTTGGACGCATTGAAGCTGACCAGGGTGCCATTGCGCTTGATAACCTGAAGGGATTCGGTGGCGGCCTGCGGGGCTTCGGCCAGGGCGGTGGACATGGGTGTTCTCCTTTACAACGCGTTGGGATTACGAGACTTCGCGTTGCAGGAGATTCAGAGGCAGGATCGGATAACCGATCACCGGAACCTGCGGGTTTTGCCCCCTCTCCCCTGGAGGGAGAGGGGGGAGAGATTAACTCCGGAGTCCGCCGCTTTCCCCCTCTCCCTAACCCCGCTCCGCGCCCCGGCCATTTGCCAGAGCCAAATGGCGTTCAGGCGGACGAAGCGATGCTTCGTTTTTCCCGCCTTCACCCCACCAGGGGAGAGGGGATAAAAAGAGTTGCCCGCAAGCTGCCGCCAACGACATTTGGCCGTCGTGGCCGCAAGAATCTGTCTGCTCACCTTATAAACGCGAAGGCTCGACATTCTGTCCAGGGCAGGTCTTCGGACTCAGGGGCAGGAACCTGTCGGTTCAGCCTTACGGACGACTTCCCGGCGTTTGCCAGTGTCATGGTGCCCGTTCGTTCCCCAATACCGCTGCGCGTCAGTTCCGGATTCTCACCGGATTCCCGATACCAGGTGGTGACACTTTGATCACTACATTTGGTATGCAGCCAAGGACACCATCACTATATACGGGATTTTTATCCTTAACAAATTACCAAAGCCAATCGATGGGGGGCTGGCGCCACCACCCTCCCTATCGTATTGGGGGCGGCCCTGTTTACCCCGGCGGGACAACGGATGACAATCACGCGGAACCGTCTATTCTCATGCCCTGGAAGGGCCGAGTTCAGCAGGAGACTACCTTGTCCATCGCGCATTATTTCAATGGCTATCACGATATCCGCATTCCGGCGGGTCAGCCGGTGCTCCATCAGGGCGACGAGTGCCTTAACTATTTTCTGCTGACGGCAGGGTCGGTGCGGCTATTCACCCGCTCTGCCCGCGGCCGGGAAGTCACCCTCTATCACGTGCGACCAGACAGCATCTGCGTGCTCACCACCAGTTGCCTGCTGGGAGGCCGGCGCTTTCCCGCCGAGGCGGTGGCCGACACCGACCTCAGGGTCCGGATGATGCCCAAGGCCCGCTTCGATGACCTGATGGAGACCGCCCCAAGCTTTCGCGACGCTGTATTCCAGAGCCTTGCCCAGCGTATGGACAGCCTGATCCAGACTATCGAGAAACTGGCCCTGGAGCCCATTGACGTTCGTATCGCCAAATACCTGCTGTCCTTCGATACGGCGCTGATACAAACCACCCATCAACTGGTTGCCTCCGAAGTGGGCACCGCCCGGGAAGTGGTCAGCCGCCACCTGAAGCAACTGGCGGACAAGGGCATGATCCAGCCGGAACGGGGCGCCATCCGCATACTCGACCCGGATGCGCTGGCCAAACTGACCTGAATCAAATTCGATCGAACTTTTCCATCCCTCGGTGACTTAGTTACAGACCGGCACCAACCGCCCGCCCAGAATATCCCCATCAACACACGGGGAGGGTTACACCATGTCCAAGAACGAAGGCGCCATTGATCGCACCCTGCGGGTACTTGCTGGCCTGGCACTGCTGAGTCTCACGGTTGTCGGCCCGCAGAGCCTGTGGGGACTTATCGGTATCGTACCGCTGCTGACCGGCCTGGTGGGCTTCTGCCCGCTGTACCGGGTACTGGGCATCAGCACCTGTCCGGTGAAGAGCCGGTAGGAGGCATATCATGTACTGGAACTGGAAAATCAGCGGCCTGGCGCTGGCCGGCGTCTTCCTGCTGGCTGTCGTGCTGGTCAAACCCATTGGCGTGTCCACGCAGTTCGTGATCTTCGACGGGCTGGTGGCGTCCTGGTTCAATCCGACCCTGGTTGTTGAGGACGCTACCTCCGCCAGCGGTTACGCCAGTAGCAACGCCTACCTGAACAAATCCGGCGGCAAGTACGCCGAAGCCATTGCCAACCCGCTGAACTACAGCTTTGTGTTCGTGATCGCCATGGTGGTGGGCGGTTTCCTGGGCCGGCGCTTCCAGAGCCGTGGGCAGGATCCGGTACCGCCGTTCCACCGCGCCCGCTTCGGACAGACCCCGGCAATGCGCTACGGGCTGGCCTTTGCTGGCGGCATCCTGGTGCTCTGGGGGGCAAGGCTGGCCGGTGGCTGTACCAGTGGCCATATGATGAGCGGCATGATGCAGACCGCCGTCAGCGGTTACCTGTTCGCCCTGGCCGCCTTTGCCTTTGCGGTACCCACCGCGCTGTTGCTCTACCGTGATGGAGGGAACACATGATGACTCTGTTTCTTGCGATTATCCTGGGCCTGCTGTTTGGCTTCGTACTGCAGCGGGTCGGTGCCGCCGATCCACAGAAGATCGTGGGCATGCTGACACTGACCGACATGCACCTGGCCAAGGCCATCCTGCTGGGTATCGGGGTGTCTTCGATTGTCCTGTTCGCCGGCCTTTGGCTGGGGCTGATCGACGCCAGTCACCTGTCCATCAAGAGCGCCTATACCGGGGTACTGGTGGGCGGTGCCATCCTCGGCATCGGCTGGGCCGTGGCCGGCTACTGCCCGGGCACCGGACTGGTGGGCATGGGCTCCGGTCGCCTGGACGGCCTGTTCTTCGTGCTGGGCGGTTTGGTGGGGGCAGCCATCTTCACCCTGGGCTTTGGTGCGATACAGGACAGCATGCTGTTCAACAGCCTGTTCGGTGGCAAGGCCACCCTGACCACCGCCGATAGCCGGCAATGGCTGGCCATCCTGCTGGGTGTGGGCTTCGTTGCCCTGGCGGCGCTGCTCGGCATGCGACTCCGTCCGACCGTAGTGCACAGGTCCACAGCCTCGAAGGGGCTGGCAAAGCACTGACGGCTGATCAACGGGTGGGCCACCCTGTCTTCAGGGCGGTCCACACCTCAGGCCGTTACGGCCTCCGGCTCGGCCCGCAAACGCTCCCAGGCCTGGATTACCCGCTTGCGGTTCGGCCCCCACCGGTAACCACCGAGGGCGCCACTTTGCTGGATCACCCGATGGCAGGGAATCAGCAGGGCCACCGGGTTCACCCCAACAGCATTGCCCACCGCCCGTGATGCCCGGGGGTATCCCAGGGAGCGGGCGATATCCCCATAGCTGACCACCGCGCCGTAGGGAATGTTCATCAGCGCACGCCAGACGGCAATCTGGAAATTGGTGCCGGACACCCGGATGGAGATGGGGCCTTCCGCCCGCTCCTCCGGCCGGCCCAGCATGCGGGCCACCACCGGCTCGGTGGCGGCGGCGTCCTCTACCAGGGTGCTTGCGGGCCAGTCCGTCCTGAGTTGTGCCAGTTCAGTCTCCAGGTCGGAGTAGCCGAGGAAGGCGGCCCGGCACACACCCCGGTCGGTGCGCGCCACCAGCAGTTCTCCGAAAGGCGACTCATGGACACCGTAGCTGATGCGCACCCCCTCGCCCCTGGTTTTGAACTCGCCGGGAGTTACCGCTTCCAACTGGACAAAATGGTCGTGCAGCCGCGACCCGCCACTGAGGCCGATGTCGAGCGCCGTGTCCAGCAGCGAGCGGGATTCCGCCAGTAACGCCTTGCTGTGCTCCAGGGTCAGCACCTGCAGGAAGCGCTTCGGCGAGGTCCCGGCCCAACGGGTGAACAGCCGCTGAAAGTGGTAGGGGCTCAGGTTTACGTGTGCCGCCACCTGTTCCAGCGTGGGTTGACTGCCGGCCTGCTCAACCAGATAGGTAATGGCCTGTTCGATACGCTCGTAGTCCGACATCATCACGTCCCTCACATTCTGTTCACGGAGACGCCACCGTCCACCAGCATGGCCGAGCCGGTGGTGAACGAGGCGGCGTCCGATGCCAGATACAGCGCTGATCTGGCAATTTCTTCCGGCGATGCAATCCGTTTCAGGGCGTGCAGCCCCCGCACCATGGCCATGGCCTCCGGTGAATCGGCAAAGGTGCGTGCCGCATCGGTATCCGTGCCCCCCGGCAGCAGGGCGTTCACCCGGATGCCTTGGGCGCCGTGCTCCACAGCCAGCACCTGGGTCAGTCCGACCAGGCCGGCCTTGCTGGCAGCGTAGGCGGCCATGCCCGGCATTCCCGCAGTATGGCCCACAAAAGACGAGGTGAATAACAGCGAGCCACCGCCCCGGGCGACCATGGCCGGTAGCTGATACTTGGCCCCCAGCCAGGCCCCGGTCAGGTTGGTGGCCAGCACCTCATCCCAGTCATCCCGGGACATATCGGAGGCCGGCCCCATGGCACCGAGCACACCGGCGTTATTGAAGGCGATATCAAGGCCGCCAAAGGCCTCGGTGGCCACCTCCACCAGGGTCCGGGCATAGGCTTCATCCCTCACATCCCCCGCCAGCGCCACGGCTTGGCCGCCTTCCGCCTCAATCTCCCGGACCAGGACCTCCAGTTCCTGCTGACGGCGGGCGCCGACAACCACCGAGGCCCCTTCCCGGGCGAACAGGCGGGCTGACGCATAGCCTATGCCGGCGCTGGCACCGGTAACAATGGCCACTTTGTTGGACAGGATATTCATGGCTGGAGCTCCTTTCATCGATGGCGGAATCGTCGGCGGATAGCCGGTTCAGAATCGATGATAGGGAGTCTCCATGCGGCGGCCGACCCGAATCTTGCGGAGATGATGGCGGGGCGTTTCCTGATCACTCGGAATGGTGCTGCCTTGCCGTAACCCCCGGAACCGAGGGTTAAGTTAAGGTGCCTCCCTTCGGATCGGCCCTCTGATGGTCGTCAGACCAGATAGATCACACTGATCAGGCCCACGGTTCCCATCACGATGGTGTAAGGGAACGCCATCACAACCATGCGCCCATAGGACAACCGCACCAGCGGCGCAATCGCAGAGGTGAGCAGGAACAGGAACGCCGCCTGGCCGTTGGGGGTGGCCACGCTGGGCAGGTTGGTGCCGGTGTTGATGGAAATCGCCAGGGTTTCGAAATGCGCCTGGCTGATGGCGCCGGCCTCCAGGGCCTGCTTGATCTCACTGATGTAGACCGTGGCCACGAACACATTGTCGCTGATCATGGACAGCAGGCCATTGGCGATGAAGAACATGCCCGGTTGCTGGCTCTCCGGCAGGTCCAGCACGAATTCGATCACCGGCTTGAACAGGTGCTGGTCATGGATCACCGCCACCACGGCGAAGAACACCACCAGCAGGGAAGTGAACGGCAGGGATTCCTGGAAGGCCTTGCCGATCTGGTGCTCGTCGGTCACCCCGGTAAAGGAGGTAATGATGATGATCACCAGCAGGCCGATCAGGCCCACTTCAGCCAGGTGAAAGGCCAAGCCCACCACCAGCACGCCGGCGGCAAAGGCCTGGATCCAGAGGGCCGCCTGGTCGGATTTGGTGCGCTTGGCTTTCTCGTTGTCGGCAAACTCCTCCAGCACCCGGCGCACCGGCTTGGGCAGCCGGGTGCCGTAACCGAACCAGCGCAGCTTCTCCAGCGCCCAGCAGGTGAACAGGCCGGCACCCAGCACCGGCAGGCTCACCGGTGCCATGTGCTCGAAGAAGCTCTTGAAGTCCCAGCCCACGGTCTTGGCGATCAGCAGGTTCTGGGGTTCGCCCACCATGGTGGCCACACCCCCCAGGGCGGTACCGATGGCGCCGTGCATCAGCAGGCTGCGCAGGAAACCCCGGAACTGCTCCAGGTCCTCCCGGTGCAGCTCGATCACCTCCGCGTCGCTGTTGGCGTTGTGATCGCTGTGCTGGTAACCCTTGCCCGAGGCCACCTTGTGATAGACCGAATAGAAGCCCACTGCGACGCTGATAATCACTGCGGTTACCGTCAGCGCATCCAGAAAGGCCGACAGCAATGCGGCAGCGGCACAGAACAGGATCGACAGCGCCGACTTGGACCTTACTCCCACCAGGATCTGGGTAAAGGTGACCAGCAGCAGTTCCTTCATGAAGTAGATGCCCGCCACCATGAACATCAGCAGCAGGATTACCGGGAAGTTGGTGAGCAGCTCGTGGTAAACCGCCTCCGGCGAGGTCATGCCCACCAGGATCGCTTCCACCGCCAGCAGGCCGCCGGGCAGCAGCGGGTAACACTTCAGCGCCATCGCCAGGGTAAAGATGAACTCTCCGACCAGAAGCCAGCCCGCCACCGCCGGCCCGAACATCACCACCACAATGGGGTTGATCACCAGGAACAGCAGGATCAGCTGCTTGTACCAGACGGGCGCCTTGCCCAGGAAATTGGCGGCGAAACCGCCGAATACGGTCGATGGCATTTGTCTATCACTTCTATAGAAAGGATCTTTTACGAGGCGGGGGCATATTACCAGAAGCAATTTCAAATGTGCTTGATATTGATGAAATTCCGTGCGGGTTCTTTCTCATTACGGCGTCATGGTGCACCAGAATGGATCATTGCCGGTCATGGCCAGATCCCGGGATCAGCTGTTCAGCCAGCCAAAGGTCAGCATGGCGGTGATCAGGTAACGCCCGCCCTTGGCCAGGGTGACAATAGCCAGGAAACGCCAGAAGGGCTCCCGCATGATGCCGGCAATGAGGGTGAGGGGATCGCCGATGAACGGTGCCCAGCTCATCAGCAGGGACCAGTGACCCCAGCGGTGGTAGTGGACCTGGGCTTTTTCCAGGGTGTGGGCCTTGAACGGGAACCACTTGCGGTAGCGGAACTTTTCGATGTACAGGCCCAGGTACCAGTTCACCACCGAACCCAGCACATTGCCTGCGGTGGCGACCAGCAACAGACCAACAACGGAATAGGTATCCGCCACCAGCAACCCCACCAGCAGCGCTTCAGACTGGAACGGAAAGAAGGTGGCCGCGGCGAAGGCAGCAGAGAACAGACTGAAATAGGCCATCAGGGATCCGATATTCGCATGCTCCGGGTCCGGGAAACCGGCCTTCACCATAATGGCGAAGGCCGCGGAAAGCCAGGAGCACTCCCTGCTCTCGCTCCGAGCCTATTCCGAGGCCGCAATCAGGCTGGCATTACCCCCGGCAGCGGTGGTATCCACACACAGGTGCCGCTCGATCACATAGCGCTGGTCCAGGGTATGCTCGGTGATCAGTGGCAGCAGCGCGCCGTCCCGTTTGGCCAGGGCCTGGCGGTACTGCTTCAGCAGGTCCGTTTCCCCGCAGCTTACCACCGCGTGGAAACCGTCCACCGTGGCCAGGGCATCCGGGTCCAGAAGGCCGTCACACCCCACCACCGGCAGACCGGCATCGGCGGCCTGTTTCATGGTTTCCTCAACCCCCGGGGCGATCACCACCACCTGGTTGCCCTGGGACAGGGCGGTTGCCGCCTGCTCCAGGGCCGTCGGCCGGTCCGGCCCCAGGCACAGCACCAGTCCCCGGGGATGGTTGGACAGGCGATTCAGTTCCCCGGTAGGCCCGGGCAGCTCCTCGGGCTGGTCATCCAGGGGAGCCGGCGCCTCACCCAGGATTGGCACCAGGTGGGCCATCCGTTCGCTGGGCCCCGGCACAGGCTTTTTATCCAGTGAAGCGATCAGCTTCTGCAGGGTTTTGGCGTCCACAAGGGTGGCGCTGGTATCCGCCGGCACCTGTTTGACCGCCCCCTGCAGGAACCGGCGAACATACTGCGGCCCCCCGGCCTTGGGCCCGGTGCCGGACAGCCCCTCGCCGCCAAAGGGCTGGGAGCCGACAATGGCACCGATCTGGTTGCGGTTGACGTAGGTATTGCCCACGTGGATGCGGTTGGCGATCCGCTCCACCCGGTGGTCCACCCGGCTGTGGATACCGAAGGTCAGGCCGTAGCCCTTGGCGTTGATGGCATCCACCACTTTGTCCATGTCCTTCGCCTCGAAGGTGGCCACATGGAGCACCGGCCCGAAGATTTCCTCTTCCATCTCCTCGATACCGCTGACCTTGAGCACGGCAGGGGATACGAACAGCCCGCCGTCCGGTACCGGCACTTTCTTCAGGAGCTTGCCGTCCCGCTCGAATTTGTCGCAATGGTCCTGGATCTTCTTGCGGGATTTCTCATCAATCACCGGGCCCACATCCGTGGACAGCAGCCAGGGGTCGCCGATGCCCAGTTCGTCCATGGCGCCGTAGAGCATCTCCAGCAGGTGATCGGCAATGTCCTTCTGCACATAGAGCATGCGCAGGGCGGAACAGCGCTGGCCCGCACTCTGGAAGGAAGACGCCAGCACGTCCCGCACCACCTGCTCCGGCAGGGCGGTGGAGTCCACGATCATGGCGTTGAGGCCGCCGGTTTCCGCCACCAGGGGGGCGTCCGGTGCCATGTTGTCGGTCATCGCCTGGTTGATGCGCTGGGCGGTGGCGGTGGAACCGGTAAAGCAGACACCGGCGATGCGGGCGTCGGAGGTCAGCGCCGCCCCCACGGTGGCGCCGGTGCCCGGCAGCAACTGGATTGCCGCCTTCGGGATCCCCGCCTCATGCATCAGCTCCACGGCCCGGCTGGCCAGCAGCGAGGTCTGCTCCGCCGGCTTGGCCACCACGGTATTGCCCGCCGCCAGGTTGGCCATGATCTGGCCGGTGAAGATTGCCAGCGGGAAGTTCCAGGGCGAGATGCAGCACATCACCCCATTGGGATTACCGCTGCCTTCATAACGCTCCGCCTCATTGGCGTAGTACTGGGCGAAGTCCACCGCTTCCCGGATCTCGGCAACGGCATCCAGCAGGGACTTGCCCGCCTCCCGGGTGGTGAGGGCGAACAGCTCGTGGGCGTGTTCCTCGTACAGGTCCCCCACCCGGCGGACCCGGGCGGCACGCTCAGCGGCAGACAGTGCGGACCAGCGGCTGAATTCGGCCTGCGCGGCGTCGATGGCCCCGTCGATATCTTCCGGCGACGCCTGGGTCACGTAGCCCACCAGATCCTCCGGGTTGGCCGGGTTGCGCACCACCTGCACTTCCGTACCGATCACGTCCGAGACCACCACCGGGCCGCCCTTCCAGCGGTGCTCCCGGTATTGCCCGCGGCCACGGTCGATCTCCCCGATGGTCACCGGATCGGTGATGTCCCAACCCTTGGAGTTGCGGCGTTTCTCGCCAAACAGATTGGCCGGTTTGACGATGGCCTTGCTGGAGAGTTCGCGACCCAGGGATTCCACCGTGTCGATGGGATCCCGCGCGATTTCTTCCGGGGTGATACTGGTGTCGACAATCTGGTTGACGAACGAGCTGTTGGCGCCGTTCTCCAGCAGCCGGCGCACCAGGTAGGCCAGCAGGTCGCTGTGCTTGCCCACCGGCGCGTAGATCCGGCAGGGCACGCCGCTGTCCTTCATCACCTGGTTGTGGAGGGATTCCCCCATGCCATGCAGGCGCTGGAATTCGTAGTTGTCGAGCCCGGCGGTGCGGGTCATCTCCAGCACGGCGGATACCGAGTGGGCGTTGTGGGTGGCGAACTGCGGGTAGATACGATCCGCCATGTTCACCAGCTTGCGGGCACAGGACAGGTAGGCCACGTCGCTGCAGGCCTTGCGGGTGAACACCGGGAAATCGGTCAGGCCCATCACCTGGGCCCGCTTGATCTCGGCGTCCCAATAGGCGCCCTTCACCAGCCGCACCATGATGCGGCGATCCAGCTTCTCCGCCAGGGCATAGAGCCAATCAAGGGTCTGTGCGGAACGCTTGCCGAATGCCTGCACCACCACACCGAAACCTTCCCAGCCCGCCAGCTCAGGGTCGGACAGGATAGCCTCAATAACGTCCAGGGATGGGTCCAGCCGGTCCTGCTCTTCCGCGTCGATATTGAAGCCCATATTGGCCGCCGCCGCCTTCTTCGCCAGCTTCAGGGCCCGGGGCATCAGTTCCTTCATGATCCGGTCACGCTGGCCGTATTCATAGCGGGCCAGCAGGGCGGACAGCTTCACCGAGATACCGGGGTTCTTGCGCACATCGCCATCGCAGGATTTGGCAAGGTGGTCGATGGCATGCTCGTAGGCCTCGTAGTACCGCACGGCGTCCGCATCGGTTCTGGCCGCCTCACCCAGCATGTCATAGGAGTAGGTGTAGCCACGGGCCACGTACTCCTTGCCTTCCCGCTGGGCTTCCTCAATATCCCGGCCCAGCACGAACTGGCGACCCATTTCCTTCATGGCCTGGCCGGCGACGGTGCGCACCACCGGCTCGCCCATACGCTTGACCATCTTGCGCAGGGTGTCACCCACGCTCTGGCGTTCGGAATCCTTCAGCAGGTTGCTGGTCATCAGCAACGCCACGGTGGTGGAGTTGATAAACGAGGACGACGCCTTGCCCACATGGGCACTCCAGTTGCCGGAGGTAATCTTGTCCTCGATCAGGGCGTGGATGGTCATGTTGTCCGGCACCCGCAGCAGGGCTTCCGCCAGGCACATCAGCGCCACGCCCTCCTTGGTGGTCAGGCCGTATTCCGCCAGGAATTTTTCCATGATGGTGGAGCGGGCGTTGGACCGCACATCCCGTACCAGGTCCGCGGCCCGGTCGGAGATGGCACGGCGTTCCTCCGGCGACAGGCCGGCGTCCGCAATCAGTTCACGAATGACCTCGTACTCATCAGCGAGGTAGTAGTTGCGGACAGCCTGGCGGCTTTCGGCCAGTGTCGGTTTGTCTGACTGCTGCGGTTTCATAACGGTAACCTCATCGTCATCTGTCTCTCTTGCAGGCATTCTACCGATAGGGCGTCAGACCATTTTCCTGTATTAATTTTATACAGCAGTTAAATATCCCGTTTTTACCGAACATGAATTACAATAAAGACTTCAGTTTCCGGGAAAACAGGAAAAATGATCTGGTGACACCCGACAACCGGGTTGTCGATCCGGGGCTGCCTGCCATGGAACCTGTACTGACTTCAGTCTAGAACGCTATCAGGAGGTACGCAGGGAATCGGCCTCCGGTTTCCATCGGGTGTCCCTCATCAACCACCAATGAGGCCGTATGACAGAGCCGGACCGCATCGACCATTCCATCATGCGAGAGCTGCAGAAGAACGCCCGCATCACCATCACTGAACTGGCCTCCCGGGTGGGGCTGTCGAAGACCCCGTGCCAGGTGCGCATGCGCCGGCTGGAGGAACAGGGCTACATCACCGGCTACACCGCGCTGCTGAACCAGACCCGTATGGGCCTGAGCCACATTGCCTTCGCCCAGGTCACCCTCAATGACACCAGCAGCAAGGCCCTGGCGGCCTTCAACGAGGCCGTCCGGGAAATCGCCGCCGTGGAGCAGTGCCATATGATTGCTGGCAATTTCGACTACCTGCTGAAGGTGCGCACCCGCAACATGGCGGAATACCGGCAGGTACTGGGGGAACAGATCTCGGCGCTGCCCCACGTGCTGCAGACCAGTACCTTTGTGGTGATGGAGAATGTGCGGGATGGGGCCGTGTAACGCGAGCCGTTTACTGACCACTGGCCTTGCGTACCCTCTCCACATCCCGGGACACAGTCAGCGCCTGCTCGGCCCGTGCCAGCGCCAGAGTACTGTGATAGCGCGCGGCATCCGCCATTGCCCGGTCATGACTGTCCGCCAGGGCGGCCAGTGAGCGCTGCAGGTCCACGCCCACTTCAACCATGCCGGCGCCGTCGCGCCCAATACCGGTAAAAGCATCGTCAAACAGCTTGGCCACACCCACCGCCGGCACCTCTACCCGGTCCCAGGGCGTTTCAATATAGCCCGGAGGTATGGGCTGTCGCCATTCATCGAGCAGTCGCACCATCGTCTGTAACACCTTGATGGCCGTGCCCGGGTCGTTGACAGCCGGGGACAGTGCCCGCATTGCAATCTCGGAGAGCACCACGAAACCGAAGCGGGGATCCTGATCGAAGACCCGATCGTTGTCGACCGTAAAGCAGGCCGCCGCGCTGCTCAGGTCAACGTCAGCCGGCGGTGGCTCGCGGAACCAGACCCGGGCCATTTCCGCCCGCGGCGCCAGGAAGGATCCCGGCAGCGCCAGAACCCGCACCCGGGCATCATGCGTTTGCGCCCACTTGTGCAGGTCCTCCACGTTAATTTCCTGGACGCAGCCGACGATTTCCGAGGTGACGGACAGCCCTTCGGGCAACGGGCCTGCGACCGGTATGCCGCCCAGGTAAGGCTGGCGTCGATTCTGCTGAAGCACCAGCCGGGTTGCCCGCTCGGCACGGTCAATCACCGGGCCCAACAGACCCAGCCGGGCAATGCTGTCCACCCAGTAGACGAACACCAGAACCACCAGGGCAAACATCCCCATGGCTTCCGCAAAAATCGTGAAGTAGCCGGAGTCCTCGAAATAGCCTTCATCCAGCGTGACACGGGCAATCACACTGAAGATGAAAGCGGCCACAAAGGTGGAATGGGCCAGCTGCGAGATGTCATCCCGCAGCACCAGCTTGAAGCTGCGCGGCGTGCCGCTCTGGGTGGCGGACGTATACGCCGACACCATGGAGCCAACCGCGAAAGTGGCAATCACCAGCATGCTGGCGGCCAGGATCGACAGCAGGGTTTCCACGGTTCCCCGGTCAATGTCAGGCAACCAGACGCCGAGACCGGAACCGTCCACCAGACCCGCCGCGAATATGGCGATCACGGAACCAACACTGAACAGTGCCGGCCTGAACCAGAGCCGTTCCCGCAGGCGGTTGATCAGAAACAGGATCGATTTTCCCTTACCGGCCATGCCACAGAACTCCTGATCGCCAGGGGGGCCACAACCTTCGGTGCGGCGAGGGTAATGATCTTACCCTGTTCTCCCCGAATCCCACCAGCACACCTCGTCCGCGCACCAGAGGTCAGAACGCTCTTTTCCTGCCTGTTTTCAGACTCCTCTCCCACCAAAGTTCCCGAATCGGGCTTTACGTTTTTTATGTTATAACATAACATTTACCGCCAATCAGACAAGACGTTAATCCATCACAGGGAGGAACAAGCCGATTCACTGCCCCTGTCGGTGAACCACCGTTGGATGTCCGCCTCGGCTGGCCTTCACCTCACCCAATAAAAGTAACGTTATAACGTAAAAGGAGTTTTCCATGACAGCGCTGGACCAACCATTCGCCCACACCCCGCTGCGCCTGGCCATTGCCCTGGCCGCAACCCTGACAACCATGACGACTAACGTCGACAAGCAGTAAGGAACCACTATGAAACGCATGTCCCCGATTGCCAGCGCACTTGCGCTGGCCGTCTCGCCCCTGGCCACCTCAGCCAACGAACTGAACCCGGATATCAGCGCGGTGCTGGATGGCTACTACAAGCAGAACACCACCGCCCTGTCCCACCGGGACGAGGGTTTCGGGCTGGGTCATACCGAGCTGTCCCTGTCGTCCCCCATCGACGATCTGTTCGAGGGGCGTCTCACCGCTGTCCTGGAAAGCCATGACGGCGAAACCGAACTGGAGATGGAGGAAGCCTTCATCCAGACCACCGGCATGCCCTGGAACCTGAGCATGCGTGGTGGCCGTTTCCTGTCCCAGGTGGGTTACCTCAACGGCCGGCACCTGCATGAGGATGATTTCGTGGAACGCCCGGCGGCCTACCGCGCCCTGCTCGGCAGCCACTACTTCGACGACGGTGTGCGCCTCAACATGCTGCTGCCCACGCCCTTCTACTGGCAGATCGGTGCGGAAGCCTTCGACGGCAATCGCCTCTCCGAAGGTGAAGAGGATATCGGGGTATACACCGTGAATACCCGTTTCGGCGGTGATATCTCCAACAGCCAGAGCTGGCAGGCTGGCCTGTCCTGGCTGCGCAACCGCCAGACCCACGCAGGCGAGGAAGCCCACGATCACGACCATGAAGAGGAAGGGCACGATCACAGCCATGCTGCCGCCTACACCGGCGAGAACCTCTACATCGCCGACCTGGTGTGGAAGTGGTCCCCCCGGGGCAACACCCGCCAGCAACAGTTGACTCTTAGCGGTGAATACCTCTACGCCGATGATCTGAACGAGTACGCCAGCTCCGACCACGTGCACGAGGGCTGGTACGCGTCCGCCGTCTACCAGTTTGCCCCCCAGTGGTCCGCCGGTGTGCGGTATGGCGAGGTGGACCTGAAGGAAGCCCATGGCGACCACTTCCACGACCAGGAACTGGAGGAGACCGACGTCATGCTGGCCTGGTCCCATTCTCACTTCTCGACCCTGCGGCTGCAGTACACCTTCCAGGATGCCTACGGCTTTGAGGAAGCGGATAACACCGTCACCCTGCAGTACGTGATGTCCTTCGGGGAGCATGGTGCCCATGGTTTCTAGAACCCTGTTTGCCGGGCTTGTGCTGGCGCTGGTCACGCCCGTTGCCCAGGCCAGCCTGAACGTCTTCGCCTGTGAACCGGAATGGGGCGACCTGGCCCGGTCCCTGGCGCCGGAGGCCGACATCACCGTGGCCACCACCGCCTGGCAGGATCCCCACTACGTCGAGGCCCGGCCCAGCCTGATCGCTGCCGTGCGTCGGGCCGACCTGGTGGTCTGCACCGGGGCGTCCCTGGAAGTGGGCTGGCTGCCGGCACTGCTGCAGAAGTCCGCCAATCGGGAGGTCCAGGAAGGCGAGCCCGGCCTGTTCTATGCTGCGGAGCAGGTGCCGTTGCACCAGCCCCACGACCACGTGGATCGCAGCATGGGTGACGTGCACCCGGAGGGGGATCCCCATGTGCACCTGGATCCGGAGGCGATGCCGGTGATAGCCGAAGCCCTGGCCAGTCGCATGGGCCAACTGGCGCCGGAAAGCACCTCTGATATCCAGCGGCGTTACCTGTCCTGGCGGGTGGACTGGAACCTTCGCCGGGACCAGTGGCGTGAAGCCGCCCAGCGACTCGAAGGCCGGGAACTGGTGGTCCAGCATACCAGCTTCAACTACCTGCTGCGCTGGCTGGGCGTGGAGCCGGTGATCGACCTGGAACCCAAGCCGGGGCTACCGCCCAGTGCGTCACACCTGAGCAAGGTACTGGCCAATGACCGGCTGGACCAGGCTGACGGCATCCTGGTGGCCACCTATCAGGATGACCGGCCCGCACAGTGGTTATCAAAGCAATCGGCATTACCCGTGCTGGTGCTACCTGCTACTGTCACCGGCGAAGCTCCAACGCAGACCCTGCCGGACCTGATAGACCATATCATCCGGCAGTTGGGTAACCTGTCCAATGACACCTGATAGCTGGTCCTGGCTGGCCGCTCCCCTTGCGGCCGGACTGCTGATGGCCCTGTGCCTGGTGCCCCTGGGGCACCGGGTGCTGGCCCGGGGCATGGTGTTCGCCGACCTGGCCATCGCCCAGTGGGCGGCCCTGGGATCACTGGCCGGCGGCAGGCTGATGCCCAGCCATGTGGTGCTGGGCATTCCGGTGAGCAGCCTGATCCTGGCGCTGCTGGCCGTTGCCCTGGTCCACCTGATCCTCCGGTACCTGCCATGCCACCGGGAGGCCACCATCGGCCTGCTCTATGTGTCCGGCGCCAGCCTGGCGACCCTGCTGGTCAGCAGCGATCCCCACGGGGCCCAGGCCCTGGCCCGGACCCTGGACGGGGATCTGCTGTGGGTGACCTGGCAATCACTGGTGCCTCTGGCGATCATCACCCTGGCGGTGTTGGCCTGGAAGCTGTTACCGGGTGAAAAGGGGAGGGACAGGCTATTCTTCGTGCTGTTCGCCCTGTCGGTCACCCTGACAGTGGAGACGGCAGGCATCTACGTGGTGTTTGCCAGCCTGATTGCCACACCGCTGATGATCTGCCATCACGGCGGTGGGCCACTCTGGCAGGCGATAATGGCGGCCGCTGCAGGCCAGACCATCGGGCTTGGCCTGTCCGCGTTCCACGACCTGCCGGCGGGACCGGCGGTGGTACTCGCCTTGATCGTCACCGCCCTGATGGCGTCGGTTATCGCCGGGGCACTTCCGGGATCAGACAGACGGCTCCCACAGCCTCATCAGCCATCAGGTGAATGAAACGGACAAGGGCCGAAAGCCATCGGATGGAGCTGCAGGGGGGAGTCGAACCCCCGACCTACTGATTACGAGTCAGTTGCTCTACCGCCTGAGCTACTGCAGCCTCCACTGGCAATCTAGGGGTCGGGGGAGCCGGATTTCAAGGGGCCCGTTGCGGGGCCCCGGCTATCAGATTATTCGACAGTAACGCTCTTGGCGAGATTCCGTGGCTGATCCACATCGGTGCCCTTGAGTACCGCCACGTGGTATGACAGCAACTGCAGCGGCACCGTGTAGACGATCGGCGCGGTGATCGGGTGGACCGATGGAATCTGCATGACGTGGATACCGTCTTCGGACTTCACATCGGCATCACGGTCGGCGAACACGAACAGTTCACCGCCCCGGGCCCGGACTTCCTCCAGGTTGGACTTGAGTTTTTCCACCAGGTCGTTGTTGGGGGCCACGGTGACCACCGGCATCTCGCTGTCCACCAGGGCCAGGGGGCCGTGCTTGAGTTCACCAGCCGGGTAGGCTTCGGCGTGGATGTAGGAGATTTCCTTGAGTTTCAGCGCCCCTTCCAGGGCCACCGGGAACTGGGAGCCGCGGCCCAGGAACAGGCTGTGGTGCTTGTCCACAAAGGCTTCACCGAGTTCCGCGATGGACTCATCAAGAGCTAGCACATCGGCGACCTGGCCAGGCACCAATTTCAGGGCCTGGACGATTTCCGCTTCCTTCTCCTCCGGCAGGCCATTGTGGCGGGCCAGGGCGAGGGTGAAGATCAGCAGGGCGGTGAGCTGGGTGGTGAAGGCCTTGGTGGAGGCGACCCCGATTTCCGGTCCGGCCTGGGTCATGACCACCATGTCCGATTCCCGCACCAGGGAACTGCCCGGCACGTTGCAGATCGCCAGGGCGGCACGGAAGCCGGCCTTCTTGGCCTGGCGCAGGGCGGCCAGGGTGTCGGCAGTCTCGCCGGACTGGGAAATGCACAGGAACAGGGTGTCCGGCTGGATCACATGCTTGCGGTAGCGGAACTCCGACGCCACCTCCACGGAACAGGGCACCCCGGCCAGTTCCTCGATCCAGTAACGGGCCACCATGCCGGCGTGGTAGCTGGTGCCACAGGCAATGATCTGCACATGGCGGATGTCCTTCAGGAGCTTGCCCGCCTCGGTGCCCAGGGCCTGTTCCAGCACCCGGCTGTCGCTCAGGCGCCCTTCCAGGGTGGCCTTGATCACCGCCGGCTGCTCGTGGATCTCCTTGAGCATGAAATGGCGATAGTCCCCCTTGTCGGCGGCATCGTGGCCGTGCTCGAAACGGGTCACTTCCCGCTCCACCGTCTCGCCGCTGCGGTCGGTGACCGTCACCCGGTCCCGATATACATCCGCCAGGTCCCCTTCCTCCAGGAACATGAATCGGTCGGTGACCGGAAGCAGGGCAAGCTGGTCGGAGGCAATAAAGTTCTCGCCGATCCCAACACCGATCACCAGCGGGCTGCCCTCACGGCAAACCACAAGATGGTCCGGTTCGTCCGCATGCACCACGGCCAGGGCATAGGCACCCCGCAACTGGCTGATAGCGGCCTTGACCGCCCTGAACAGGTGACGCTCCTCCTGGTAATGCTTTTCGATCAGGTGGGCAATGACCTCGGTGTCGGTCTGGGAGGTGAAGCTGTAGCCCTCCTCCCGGAGCTGGTCCCGCAGGGCCTGGTAGTTCTCGATAATGCCGTTGTGGACAATGGCCAGCCGTTCGCCGGACATGTGCGGATGGGCGTTGATGCGGGACGGTTCACCGTGGGTGGCCCAGCGGGTATGGGCAATGCCCACATGGCCAGGAGCCGGATGGGCGGCTACCGCATCGGCCAGGGCGGCGACCTTGCCCAGTTCACGGGCGCGGTTGATCTGGCCGCTGCCGTCCAGGGTTGCCAGGCCGGCGGAGTCGTAGCCCCGGTATTCCAGCCGCCTCAAACCTTCCAGCAGGATACCTTCCACGTCCCTCTGGGAAACTGCTCCAACGATGCCACACATATTGATGTTGTCCTGTTACTGGGGGTCAGTCTTTCTTTTCCGGCCGTTTCCAGCCCTTGATATTGCGCTGGCGGCCGCGGGCAACGGCCAGTTCCTTCGCATCCACATGGCTGGTAATGGTGGATCCGGCGCCGATAACGGCGTCTTCGTCCACCGTGACGGGCGCCACCAGGGCGGTATTGGAGCCCACGAACACATTATCGCCCAACACCGTCTGGAACTTGTTTACGCCATCATAATTACAGGTGATGGTCCCTGCACCTACATTCACATTACGGCCCAGTATGGCGTCACCCACGTAGCTCAGGTGGTTGATCTTGCTGCCCTCGCCCACGTCCGCCTTCTTGGTTTCCACAAAGTTGCCCACCTTGGCGCTGCGGGCCAGGCGGGTGCCCGGCCGCAGGCGCGCGAAGGGGCCGATCTGGCACTGTTCGGCCACCACGGCACCTTCGATCACCGAGTTGGCATGCACGGTGACATTATCCGCCAACCGGGCATCGCGAATCACGCAATTGGGGCCGATGGAGACGTTATTGCCGAGGGTAACGTCACCCTCGAACACCACATTCACATCGATCAGCACGTCCTGACCGATAGTCAGCTCGCCGCGCACGTCGATCCGCGCCGGATCCGCCAGGGTGGCGCCTTCGGTCATCAGGCGGCGGGCCTCGCATTGCTGGTACCAGCGCTCCAGCTCCGCCAGTTGCAGGCGGTTGTTCACCCCCTGCACTTCCTCCTCATGGGACGGCTGGGCCACTTCGATGGTAAGTCCTTCGTCCGATGCCATGGCGATGATGTCGGTGAGGTAATATTCGCCCTGGGCATTGCGGTTGGAGAGCTGGGGCAACCACCGCTTGAGGTGGTCCGAGGTTACCGCGAGGATACCCGTATTCACTTCCTGGATCGCCTTCTGTGACTCGGTGGCGTCCTTCTGTTCCACAATCGCCGTTACCTGGCCCTGATCGTTGCGCAGGATACGGCCATAGCCATCCGGATTGCCCAGGTCGACGGTGAGCAGGCCCAGACTACGGTCATTGACCCGGGAGACCAGGGCCACCAGGGTTTCCGGATTGATCAGCGGTACGTCACCGTAGAGCACCAGGACCACCGCGCCATCCGGTACGCCCGGCAGGGCCTGGGCCACCGCGTGGCCGGTACCCAGTTGCTGTTCCTGCAGGGCCCAGACCACGTCCTCCGCCGGAGTTATCGCCCTGACCTGGTCGGCGCCATGGCCGATCACCCCGTGGATACCCTCAGCCCCCAGGGTCCTGGCGGTGTCCATGACATGGTGCAACATGGGCCTGCCGGCCACTTTGTGGAGCACCTTGGGCAGGGAGGATTTCATGCGTGAGCCCTGACCGGCGGCCAGGATGATGACATGAAGGGGGGCGGTCATGGCGGGTTCCTGATTCCTCTGGTTGATACGGAAATCCCTTTGCGGGGTCTCTTCAACAAAAAAGCCGCAGCCATTGCGCTGGCGATTATCCAGACTGAGCGTCTGCTATCGCCACCACTTCGGATGCGGCCCTGGTGAGCACGTTCCACCGGAACGTCTTAGCGTACCTTGTTGCGCAGTTTCTGCAGGGTACGGAGTTGCGCCATGGCTTCTGCCAGTTCGGCAGCGGCCCTGGAGTACTCAAACTCACCGGTCTTATTTGCCAGTGCCTTCTCGGCCTCCCGCTGGGCTTCCAGCGCTGCGGCTTCGTCCACGTCCTTGGCCCGGACAGCGGTGTCGGCCAGCAGGGTGACAATGGAGGGCTGAACCTCCAGATAGCCACCCGAGACATACAGGATCTCCTCTTCGCCACCCTGCTTGAAAATCCGGACAGCGCCGGGCTTCAGGGCAGTCAGCAGCGGGGCGTGGCCGGGCTGTATGCCCAGCTCGCCCTCGGACCCGGTGGCAATCAGCATTTCCACCAGACCGGAGTAGATCTTTTCTTCGGCACTTACGACGTCACAATGTACGGTCATAGCCATCTCAGTTGCCTCTCAGGTCGGTCAGCGAAGGGAGGGTGACTTACTTGTCACCCTTGGACTTCAGTTCCTTCGCTTTTTCGACCGCTTCCTCAATGGTGCCACACATATAGAAGGCCTGCTCAGGCAGGTCGTCATAGTCACCATTGAGGATACCCTTGAAGCTGCTAATGGTTTCCTTCAGGGAGACGTACTTACCGGGAGAACCGGTGAATACCTCGGCCACATGGAACGGCTGGGACAGGAAACGTTCGATCTTACGGGCCCGGGCAACGGTCAGCTTGTCGTCTTCCGACAGTTCGTCCATACCCAGGATGGCGATGATGTCCTTCAGTTCCTTGTAGCGCTGCAGGTTGGTCTGTACGCCACGGGCTACTTCATAGTGCTCTTCACCAATGACCAGCGGATCCAGCTGACGGGAGGTGGAGTCCAGCGGGTCGATCGCCGGGTAGATACCCTTGGAGGCGATGTCACGGCTCAGTACCACGGTCGCGTCCAGGTGGGAGAACGTGGTGGCGGGGGACGGGTCAGTCAGGTCGTCCGCCGGTACGTAAACCGCCTGGATAGAGGTGATGGAGCCGGTCTTGGTGGACGTGATCCGCTCCTGCAGTTCACCCATCTCCTGGGCCAGGGTCGGCTGGTAACCTACCGCGGAAGGCATCCGGCCCAGCAGTGCCGATACCTCGGTACCCGCCAGGGTGTAACGGTAGATGTTGTCAACGAACAACAGTACGTCACGGCCTTCGTCACGGAACTTCTCGGCCATGGTGAGACCGGTCAGGGCCACACGCAGGCGGTTCCCGGGGGGCTCGTTCATCTGGCCGTAAACCATGGCAACTTTATCAAGGACGTTGGAGTCCTTCATTTCGTAGTAGAAGTCGTTACCTTCCCGGGTACGCTCACCAACACCGGCGAATACGGAGAGACCGGAGTGCTCTTTCGCGATGTTGTTGATCAGCTCCATCATGTTAACGGTCTTGCCCACACCGGCGCCGCCGAACAGGCCAACCTTACCACCCTTGGCGAACGGGCAGATCAAGTCGATAACCTTGATGCCGGTTTCCAGCAGGTCCGCAGACGCTGCCTGGTCGGCATAGCCCGGTGCCTTGCGGTGGATACCCCAGCGCTCTTCCTCGCCGATCTCGCCCTGTTCGTCGATGGGACGACCCAGAACGTCCATGATACGGCCCAGTGTGGCGGTACCAACCGGAACGGAAATCGGGTTGCCGGTATTTTCTGCTTTCAGGCCCCGCTTGAGGCCTTCGGTGCTGCCCATGGCGATGGTACGAACAATGCCGTCACCCAGCTGCTGCTGGACTTCCAGAGTTGTTTCGCCACCTTCAAGCAGCAGTGCGTCATATACGTTGGGTACGGATTCACGTGGGAATTCCACGTCGATAACCGCGCCAATGATCTGAACGATGTGTCCGCTACTCATGCTCGGTTCCTCGTTATCTCAATAGTCTCTAAAACCAGTTGGATCATGATCCGCATCAGACCGAAGCCGCGCCGCTCACAATCTCGGAAATTTCCTGGGTGATGGCTGCCTGACGGGCCTTGTTGTAGGCCAGCTGTAGCTCATCGATGATATTGCCCGCGTTGTCGGTCGCGCTCTTCATGGCAATCATCCGGGCAGCCTGCTCACAGGCGAGGTTTTCCACCACGCCCTGGTACACCTGGGATTCGATGTAACGTGGCAGGAGACCATCCAGGATGGGTGCCGCGGCCGGCTCGTAGAGATAATCCCACTGATTTCTGATCTCTTCGTCTTCGCTCGGCGGCAGGGGCAGCAATTGCTCCACCTTCGGCTGTTGGGTCATGGTGTTCACAAACTCGTTGTGCACCACGTACAGCCGGTCGATGCGACCTTCCTCAAACGCGTTCAGCATCACCTTGACGTTACCGATGAGCTGTTCCGCGCTGGGGTTGTCACCCAGGTGGGTCAGTGCCGCGACAACATTGCCGCCATAGTTGCGGAAAAACGAGGCGCCTTTCTGACCGATTGCACAGATGTCGGCTTCGACACCCTTGTTTTTCCAGTCACGCATGTCACGGACCAGTTGCCGGAACAGGTTGCTGTTCAGGCCACCACACAGTCCACGGTCAGAGGAAATCACGATGTAACCAACCCGGTTGACCTCCCGCTCCAGCATGAAGCTGTGGCGGTAGTCCTGGTTGGCCAGCGCGATATGCCCAATAACCTGACGCATCTTCTCCGCATACGGGCGGGTCGCCTGCATACGTTCCTGAGCCTTGCGCATCTTGCTCGCCGCCACCATTTCCATGGCGGAGGTGATCTTCTGCGTGCTCTTGATGCTTCCGATCTGGTTACGTATTTCTTTTCCGACGGCCATAAGTCACTGCCTTTTCAAGTTAGACACTCATGTGAACCAGCTGGCCCGCAACGGGGCGGGCCAGGGGATTTACCAGCTTTGAGTGGTCTTGAATTTCTCCAGAGCAGCTTTCAGGCCGGCGATGATATCGTCGTCGTATTTGCCTTCAGCGCCGATCTTGTCGAGGAGTTCCTTCTGTTCGGCACGCATCCAGTCCAGGAGCTGTGCTTCGAACTTCACGACCTTGTCCACGTCGACGTCATCCAGGAAGCCTTCGTTCGCTGCGAACAGTACGGTACCCATTTCCGCGACGGTCATGGGGCTGTACTGGTTCTGCTTCATCAGCTCGGTAACGCGCTGACCGTGCTCCAGCTGCTTACGGGTTGCTTCGTCAAGATCGGAAGCGAACTGGGCGAATGCTGCCAGTTCCCGGTACTGGGCCAGGGCCAGACGGATGTTACCGCCGAGCTTCTTCATGATCTTGGTCTGGGCGGAACCACCAACCCGGGATACCGAGATACCGGCGTTCATTGCCGGACGGATACCGGAGTTGAACAGGTTGGTCTCCAGGAAGATCTGACCGTCGGTGATGGAGATCACGTTGGTCGGTACGAAGGCGGAAACGTCACCGGCCTGGGTCTCGATGATCGGCAGCGCGGTCAGGGAACCGGTCTGGCCTTTCACTTCGCCGTTGGTCAGCTTTTCAACTTCATCGGCGTTGATCCGGGACGCACGCTCCAGCAGACGGGAGTGCAGGTAGAATACGTCACCCGGGAAGGCTTCACGGCCCGGCGGACGACGCAGCAGCAGGGAGATCTGGCGATAGGCCACCGCCTGCTTGGACAGGTCGTCGTAAATGATCAGGGCGTCTTCGCCGCGATCCCGGAAGTATTCACCCATGGAGGTACCGGAGTACGGCGCCAGGAACTGCATGGCTGCCGGATCAGCGGCGCCGGCCGCAACCACGATGGTGTGGTCCATGGCACCGTGCTCTTCCAGCTTGCGAACCACGGCGGCGATGGACGACTGCTTCTGGCCGACCGCCACGTAGATACACTTGATGCCGGTGTTCTTCTGGTTGATGATCGCGTCGATGGCGACGGCGGTCTTACCGATCTGACGGTCACCGATGATCAGCTCCCGCTGGCCGCGGCCGATGGGAACCATGGTATCGATGGCTTTCAGACCGGTCTGTACCGGCTCGTCAACGGACTGACGGGCGATAACGCCGGGCGCCACCTTCTCGACGGGGGAGGTCAGGGACGTACCCAGATCACCCTTGCCGTCGATGGGGTTACCCAGACCGTCGACCACGCGGCCCATCAGTTCCGGACCGACCGGGACTTCCAGGATACGGCCGGTGCAACGGACCTTCTGGCCTTCCGCCAGATCTTCATAATCACCCAGCACAACCGCACCAACGGAATCACGCTCCAGGTTCAGAGCCATACCAAAGGTGCCATTGGCAAATTCAATCATCTCACCGTACATGACGTCGGCGAGACCGTGGATCAGCACGATACCGTCGGAAACCGACAGGATGGTGCCTTCGTTCTTGGCTTCGGAAGAGATATCGAGCTTTTCGATCCTCTTCTTGATGATGTCACTGATCTCGGATGGATTCAGTTGCTGCATGCCTTAGTCCTCAAACCTTGTGCTGAAATCAGGCGCCCAGTGTGTCGGCGAGTTTATTCAGCTTTCCGCGTACAGAGGCGTCGATCACCATGTCGCCGGTGCGTACAACCACACCGCCAATCAGGGCCTGATCCGCCTGGGTGGAAAGCGTTACCTGCCGTTCCAGTTTCTTCGACAGGGCCTCGGCCAGCTTCTGTTGCTGTTCTTCCGTCAGCTCGAAGGCTGCGGTGACGTCAATCTCGACAGTGCGTTCCAGATCCGCACGGAACTTGCGGAACAGTTCAGAAATCTGTGGAAGCAGTGCCAGACGGCCTCTTTCAGCGAGAATGGCAAAGAAGTTGCGGACCGGTTCGGAAACCTCGGTACCGGCAAACTCCAGAATAATGTCTGCCTTGGTTGACCGGCCGACACCGGGATGCGCGAGAAGTTCTTTCACGTCGCTGTTGGCCGCCACCTGGCCCGACAGAGTCAGCACTTCAGACCACTGGGCCAGGGTATCCTGGCTCTGGGCGGTCTCGAAGGCTGCCCGGGCGTAGGGGCGTGCCAGCGTTGTCAGTTCTGCCATGATGAACCTCGCTTAAAGTTCGGCAGCGAGCTTTTCCAGCATCTCGCTGTGCGCGTTGGCATCGACAGATTTCTCCAGGATCTTCTCGGCGCCGGCGACCGCCAGGGCAGCCACTTCGGCACGCAGGGCATCACGCGCCTTGACGCGCTCCTGCTCGATTTCGGCGTGGGCCTGGTCGATCAGTTTCTGACCCTCCTGCCGGGCTTCGCCCTTGGAGTCTTCCACGATCTGGGTGGCCCGCTTGTTGGCCTGTTCGATCAGGGCAGCGGCCTCTTCCTTCGCGGTACGCAGTTCCTGGGCGGCTTTTTCCTGTGCCAGCTCAAGGTCCAGGGAAGCGCGGTCTGCAGCAGACAGCCCATCGGCTATTTTTTTCTGGCGTGCGTTCATGGCCTCGGTAATGGGAGGCCAGACGTACTTGACGCAGAACCAGACGAAAATAGCGAAGGCTATCGATTGCCCTATCAACGTAAGGTTTATATTCACGGCGATATACCTCTAGCTATTCGTTGCGTCCTGGTGTCCGTAAAACCGGGCGCCGTTCTCGGGGCGCCCGCCCTTAGCGACCGGATTAACCAGCAACAACGAAGATCAGGTACATCGCAATACCAACGCCGATCATGGGAACCGCGTCCAGCAGACCGGCCATGATGAAGGTCTTGGTTTGCAGCTGGTTAGCCATTTCCGGCTGACGTGCGGTGGACTCGAGCAGCTTGCCACCCAGCAGACCAAAGCCGATGCCGGCACCCAGGGCGCCCAGACCGATGATCAGTGCAGCTGCGATAAATACCATTTCCATTGATGACTCCTCAGTTTTTCAGATGGTTAAGGGTGTTTGAGTTTCGTTATCAGTGATCTTCGTGTGCCGCGCTGAGGTAAACCACAGCCAGCGTTGTAAAGATAAAGGCCTGCAGGGTGACCACCAGGATATGGAAGATCGCCCAGGGCACGTTCAATGTCCATTGGGCCCACAGTGGTAACAGAGCGATCAGGATGAACACAACCTCGCCCGCGTACATGTTGCCGAAAAGCCGCAGTGCCAGGCTGACGGGTTTGACGATCAGCTGCAGTATTTCCAGGATCAGGTTGAAGGGCACCAGCGCCCAGTGGTTGAACGGTGTGAACGACAGCTCCTTGAGGAAGCCGCCGGCCCCCTTGACCTTGAAGCTGTAGAACAGGATCAGCAGGAACACACCAATGGAAATCCCGAAGGTACCGTTGGGATCGGTGGTGGGGACAATCTTGAAGTACTCGAGACCCATGGCATGGGCAACGGTGGGAATGTAGTCGACCGGGATCAGCTTCAGGCTGTTCATGAGGAAGATCCACACGAACATCGTCAGGGCCAGCGGTGCAATCAGCGGATTCTTGCCATGGAAGACGTCGCGAACAATGCCCTGAACGAACTCGAAGGTCATCTCCACCATATTCTGGAGACCGCCGGGCTGACCGGATGTCGCCTTCTTTGCCGCCAAGCGGAACAGACCCAGGAACAGGACGCCCATGGCGATGGACCAGCCCATGGTGTCCACATGCACCGCCATGAAGCCCATATCGCCGGCTTCCTGAGCGGTGCGGGCCATTGTCCAGGTGGCTTCTTCCACCACGGTGCCATCGGCGCGCTCGTAACCTGCCGGCAACTTGCCATAGGTCAGGTTCGTCAGATGGTGTCGTATATATTCTACTGGGGTATCAGCTGCCATACTGCGTCTCGTCCAGTCATCGCTGTGGTGTTGGCCGCATGAACCAGCGCAGGGCTGCTCCCATCACAACCATCACAGCAAAAGTGAATAACAGAGCCGGTACATGGATCGGCTCCATCAAGTTGAAAACGGCCGCAAAAAACACTGCGGTAAGGGCCATCTTTATAGATTCCGCCCTGAACAGGTTACCTACCATCCGGGACATGTGCCGTGCCCCTTCCACCTTGTAGACCTGGTAGGCAAACCAAGTGTTTGGCACCAGAAAAATAAGACCACCCACCAGAGCGGAATAACCGGCCAAACGACCCTGCGTGGCCCATAACAGGGCCATAACAACGATGGCTGTACTCTCGATAACCAGCCAGCGGAGCAGCGGCACCCGGTTGAGACGATGTCCGGACCTTGCCATCACGAAAAACCTGCCGCCATTCCAAGCGCGGGAATTATATGTGTTAACCGAAAGCTGTTCAACTCACGTACTGCGAAATTCTGGCGGTTTTTTGGCCACTTCAGGCACCAAACTGGCGCGATATACACAAGTTGTGCCTCATTCTGGATCACATCACGATATGTGGTAGATCCGATGAAATCCTGTTTCACTCGGGAAATCTGACGGAGATACCAGATCAGCGGATATGACCGAGGATTCCGTCCAGTTCGTCCAGGGAACTGTACTCGATGACAAGCTTGCCCTTGCCCCGCTGACCATGATCGATGGACACGCGGGCGCCCAGGCGCTCGGCCAGGTCATCCTGCAGGGCGCGGATATTGGGGTCCACCTCGCCCTGGTTCTTCTTTTTCTTCTGGGGATTCTCGTTCTGCACCCGGCGCACCAGGGCTTCCGTCTGGCGCACCGACAGGGATTTGGCCACCACCTGGCGGGCCACCTGCAGCTGCAGTTCCGGGGGCAGGGACAGCATGGCGCGACCATGGCCCATTTCCAGGTCGCCATGTTCCAGCATGATGCGCACGTCTTCCGACAGGCCGATCAGCCGCAGCAGGTTGGTGATGGTGGTGCGGGACTTGCCCACGGCCTCGGCCACCTGGGCCTGGGTGAGGCCGAACTCGTCCTGCAGGCGCTGGAGGGCGAAGGCTTCCTCGATGGGATTGAGGTTCTCCCGCTGGATATTCTCGATCAGCGCCATGGCGATGGCGGCTTCGTCCGACACCGCCCGGATGATGGCGGGCAGGGAGTCCAACTCGGCCATCTGGGCCGCACGCCAGCGGCGCTCACCGGCGATCAGCTCGAAGCGGCCTTCCTCGATCGGGCGCACCACCACCGGCTGCATCACGCCCTGCTGCCGGATGGAGTCGGCCAGTTCCTGCAGCGCTGCGGGGTCCATGTCACGGCGGGGCTGGTAACGACCACGCTGGATCAGGTCGATGGGGATATCCCGCAGTTCACCGTCGTGGTTGCTGGGCTCCTCATCCAGGTTGACCCGGGAGTTTGCCAGCAGGGCACCAAGGCCCCGTTCACCCAATCCTCGTTTTTTTGCCGCCATGGTCGTTGTCATTTATCCACAGTGAAGAAATCGTCTTGCATTAACGCGCCTATGTTACATCGCTGATGCCTTACCACAAACGCATCACACCGCCACCGTGCCCTGGGCCTTCTGGCTGCCGTGGCGACGCACCATCTCCCCGGCCAGGGCCAGGTAGGCCACGGCCCCCTTGGAGGCCCGGTCGTATTTCAGGGCCGGCAGACCATAACTGGGCGCCTCCGCCAGCCGCACATTACGGGGGATCACCGCCTTGTAGACCTTGTCGCCGAAATACTCGGACAGCTGGCCGGAGACATCCAGGGTCAGGCTGTTGCGGGGGTCGTACATGGTGCGCAGGATGCCCTCGATCTGCAGGTCGGGGTTCACCGATTCCTTGATCTGCTCGATGGTGTTCATCAGTGCCGCCAGACCTTCCAGGGCGTAGTACTCGCACTGCATGGGGATCAACACGGTGTCTGCGGCGGACAGGGCGTTGACGGTGAGCAGGTTGAGGGAGGGCGGGCAGTCGATCAGGATGTAGTCGTAGTTTTCCCGCACCGCGTTCAGGCACAGCCGCAGCCGGTGCTCGCGACCAATCTCGTTCATCAGCTCCACTTCCGCGGCGGTGAGGTCGCCGTTGGCCGGCAGCAGGTCGAAGCCGGCGCTCTCCACCGGCATGATCACCACATCGGCGCCGGAACGCTTGGTGAGCACATCGAAGCCGGACCGCTCAACGCCGTTCTTGTCCACACCACTGCCCATGGTGGCATTGCCCTGGGGATCCATATCCACCAGCAGGACACGGCGCTTGGTGGCCGATAGGGATGCCGCCAGGTTGACGCAGGTGGTGGTCTTGCCCACTCCGCCTTTCTGGTTGGTCACGGCAATGACGCGAGCCATGGCTAGCCTCCTGTTGTGGAATCCTGTCGCGGAGAAACCCGGTTGATGATCAGCAGATGCCGCTCACCGTCACAGCCGGGGTAGTCGAGCCGGTGGCGGGCACCGACCTGCCAGTCTGACGGCAGTTGAGACACTTCATCATCCGGGAACTGACCTTTCATGGCAAGGAACTGCCCCTCATCCGCCAGCAGGGCGCCACACCAGTCCACCAGGTTGGGCAGGGCGGTGAAAGCCCGGCTGGTGACCTGTTCAAAGGGCCGGTCCGGCCGGCAGTCCTCGGCACGGCCATGGATCACCTCGACATTATCCAGTCGAAGTTCCAGTTGGCACTGGGTCAGGAACCGGGTCTTCTTGCTGTTGCTGTCCAGCAGGGTGAAATGGATATCGGGCCGGGCAATGGCCAGGGGAATACCCGGCAGGCCACCGCCGGCGCCCGCATCCAGCACCCGGTCAGCGGTGACCCAGGGCAGCAGGGTCAGGCTGTCCAGCAACTGCCGGGGCACCATCTGCCGGGGCTCACGCACTGCGGTGAGGTTGTAGGCCCGGTTCCACTTGTTGAGCAGTCCCAGGAAGGCCAGCAATGGTTCCTGCCGGTCTGTGGATAACTCGATACCCATGGCCCCAAGGCCGTCGGACAGCTGCCGCCGCCAGAGTGATTCGCTCATTGGCCGGCCCCGTCAGGCGGATTGCTTGCGGAGCAGGTCCCGCTTCTTGAGGTGCACCAGCAACTGGGACACCGCCGCCGGGGTCACGCCCTGGATGCGGGAAGCCTGGGCAATGGTTTCCGGCCGCACCTCCTTGAGCTTCTGGCGGATCTCGTTGGACAGGCCACCCACCGCGTCAAAGTCGAAGTCGTCCGGCAGCCGGGTTTCCTCGTTGCGACGCAGGCGCTCGATCTCGTCCTCCTGGCGGGAGATGTAGCCCTCGTACTTGATCTCGATCTCCACCTGCTGCTCGACCTCGTCGGCGCCGGCACGCTCGCCACCGATCTCCGCGATCTCTGCGTAGGAGATTTCCGGACGGCGCAGCAGTTCCGCCAGGGTGTTGTCCCGGGCCATGGGCTGCTTCAGGTAACCGTCGGCAATGGCGGACTGGTCCGTCTTCGGGTGGATACGGGTTTTCTCCAGGCGCTGCCGCTCGGTGGCAATGGCCTCACGCTTGTCGTTGAACCGTGCCCAACGCTCGTCGTCCACCAGGCCCAGGTGATGGCCGGCCTCGGTCAGGCGCAGGTCGGCATTGTCTTCCCGCAGGATCAGCCGGTACTCGGCGCGACTGGTGAACATGCGGTAGGGCTCGGAGGTGCCCATGGTAATCAGGTCGTCCACCAGCACCCCGATATAGGCCTCGTCCCGGCGCGGATACCAGGGTTCCCTGTCCTGAGCCTGCAGGGAGGCATTCAGCCCCGCCAGCAGCCCCTGGGCACCGGCCTCTTCGTAGCCGGTGGTGCCATTGATCTGGCCGGCGAAGTAGAGCCCGTCGATAAACTTGGTCTCCAGCGTGTGCCGCAGGTCCTGGGGGTTCAGGTAGTCGTACTCAATGGCATAGCCCGGCCGGGTGATATGGGCGTTCTCGAACCCCGGAATCGAGCGCACCGCCGCGATCTGGATATCGAATGGCAGGCTGGTGGAGATGCCATTGGGGTACAGTTCATGGGTGTTCAGCCCCTCCGGCTCCACGAAGATCTGGTGGGAGTCCTTGTCGGCGAAACGGTTCACCTTGTCCTCGATGGACGGGCAGTAGCGCGGACCAATACCTTCAATGTCCCCGGCAAACATGGGCGAGCGGTCAAAGCCGCTGCGGATGATGTCGTGGGTCTCGGCGGTGGTGCGGGTTACGTAGCAGCACACCTGCTCCGGATGCTGGTCCCGGGATCCCATGAAGGACATCACCGGCGTGGGGTTGTCACCCCACTGCTGCTCCATCACCGAGAAGTCCACGGAGCGGGCGTCGATACGGGGCGGGGTACCGGTCTTCAGGCGACCGACATTGAAGGGCAGCTCCCTTAATCGCTTCGCCAGGGCGTTGGCCGGCGCATCACCGGCGCGGCCACCGGCATGGTTCTGCATGCCGATGTGGATAACCCCACCCAGGAAGGTGCCGGTGGTCAACACCACGGTCCTGGCGTTGAAACGGATGCCAGTGTTGGTGACCACACCGGTGACCCGGTCGTTTTCCACAATCAGGTCATCCGCCGCCTGCTGGAACAGCATCAGGTTGGGCTGGTTCTCCAGGATCTCGCGGATGGCGGCCTTGTACAGTACCCGGTCCGCCTGGGCACGGGTGGCCCGCACCGCCGGACCCTTGCGGCTGTTGAGCACCCTGAACTGGATGCCGGCCTGGTCGGTCGCCTTGGCCATGGCGCCACCAAGCGCGTCGATTTCCTTGACCAGGTGACTCTTGCCGATGCCGCCAATGGCCGGGTTACAGGACATCTGGCCCAGGGTCTCGATATTGTGGGTCAGCAGCAGGGTCTGCGAGCCCATACGCGCGGCTGCCAGCGCGGCCTCGGTACCGGCATGGCCACCACCAATGACAATCACGTCGAAACGGGTCGGAAAATCCACGGAATCACCTCAAGGAAAGGAGCAGGAAAAATTGACACGGCAGTATACCTGTCACAGCGGGGACTTTGCAGTGCCAGTGAGCAAATTTTAACCAGACAGGGAGCGTTTGTAGAGACTGACGCGACAGAACTAGGGAGAAATACCTAATTCTGTCGTGATTTCATAGGCTTGATAAAAACTGTTCAGAAAACTTTTCAAGAAAGTTATCCACAGATAACGAAGCGATTCCGGACCCTAAATATCTCTATAACTGATTGTTTTGTATAAATCCGGAATCCTTTACCCAGAGATCATTCCCAAATTATCCCTCATTTTATCCACAGGCTTGGGGGAAAACCGGGACACGGGTCCGATATGAGGCCGGAGGATCATCCGGCCCCACATTCAGTCAACCGTGCGCTCCGCGCTCTGCACCGAGGCTAAACCGCCGCTACCACCCTCCGCCAGGGCTTCCCGTTCCAGTTCCTTTTCCACCGCATTGGCGGATTTGGCGAAGCGGGCCAGCAGGTTGTAGAGCACCGGTATCAGGAACAGGGTCAGGGTGGTGGCGAACACCAGACCGCCCAGGATCACCATGCCGATGGCGGCGCGGCTCTCGGCCCCCGCACCGGTGGCGATCACCAGGGGAACGGCACCGAACACCGTGGAAATGGTGGTCATCAGTACCGGCCGGAAACGCAGGACAGCCCCCTCCAGGATGGCATCCCGCACGCTGTAGCCCTGGTCCCGAAGCTGGTTGGCGAACTCCACGATCAGGATGCCGTTCTTGGCCATCAGCCCCAGTAGCATGACAATGCCGATCTGACTGTAGATATTGAGGCTGATGCCCGACCACAACAGCGCCATCAATGCCCCGGTGACTGCCAGCGGCACCGTAAGCATGATGATCAGCGGGTGGATCCAGCTCTCGAACTGGGCCGCCAGCACCAGGAACACGATGACAAAGGCCAGGCCGAAGGTGATGTAGATGGCGTTGGTGGACTCCTGGAACTCCTGGCTCATGCCCTTGTAGCTGATGCGGGCCTCCGGTGGCAGGTTGTCCGCCGCCAGGTTATTGAGGTAGGTCAGGGCCGCCCCCAGGTCATAGCCATCCGCCAGGGAGGCGCTGATCACTACCGCCGGCAGGCGATCGATCCGCCGCAGGTCCGGGTTGGCGCCGATCTCCTCCAGGCTGACCAGGGCCGCCAGGGGAATCAGCTCGCCACCCTGTCGCGGGCGCAGGAAGATCTGGCTCAGGTCCGATGGTGTGGCCCGGTCCCGGTCACGGGCCTGGACGATGACATCATACTCCTGCCCCCGGTCCAGGTAGGTGGTGACCTGACGCGAGGCCAGCATGGTCTGCAGGGTCAGGCCCACGTCCTGAACGGTGATGTCCAGGTCCGCCGCCCGCTCCCGGTCGATGGTTACCCGCAATTCCGGCCGGGTCAGTTCGAAGTCGGTGTCCACATTCAGCAGGTTCGGATTGTCCTTCGCCTTCTCCACCAGCATCTCGCTCCAGCGCTGGACGGTCTCGTAGTCCGACCCGGCCACCACGAATTCCACCGGCTGGTCGAAACCGCCCTGGCCCAGGCCCGGTGGGTTCACCGCGATCACCCGCACACCGGAAATGTCCGCCAGCTTTCCGCGGATCTCGCTGGTGATCTGCTGTTGCTTGACGTCCCGCTGGTCCCATTCGTTCAGGCCCAGGATCATGAAGGCGTTGTCCTCCTCATCCCGGAAACCGACGATGGACAGCATGCGGTTGGCCACGCCGTCTTCCAGGTAGGGCAGCAGCTTCTCCTCCGCCTGCCTGACGTAGTGGTCGGTGAATTCCACGGTGGAACCCCGGGGCGCACTGGTTGGCATGATGATCACCCCCCGGTCCTCGATGGGTGCCAGCTCCTGGGGCAGTTTGGGGAAGATCACCACGGCGATCACCAGCCCGACAATACCCAGGCCAATCAGCAGCCCGGGCTGACGCAGGGAGAAATCCAGGGCACGCCCGTAGCCATTGGCCATGCCGTTGAGGATCTTTTCACTGGCCGCCCACAGGCGGTGGCCCTCCACGGTTTCCGGACTGTGTCTGAGCCACTTGGAACACAGCATGGGGGCCAGGGTCAGCGCCACGAAGCTGGAGAAAATCACCGCTGCCGCCAGGGTGAACCCGAACTCGGCAAAGAGGCGGCCGATATTGCCTCCCATGAAGGAGATGGGCACGAATACCGCCACCAGGGTGAGGGTGGTGGCCACCACCGCAAAGGCCACCTGGCGGGCACCCCGGTAGGCGGCCAGCAGGGGCGGTTCGCCGTTGTCGATGCGGCGCTGGATGTTCTCCAGCATAACGATGGCATCATCCACCACCAGGCCGATGGCCAGGATAATGGCCAGCAGGGTCAGCACGTTGATGGAAAAGCCCAGGAAGCCCAGCCCGATGAACGCGCCGATCACCGCCACCGGAATGGTCACCGCCGGAATCAGGGTGGCCCGCCAGGAGCGCAGGAACAGGAAGATCACCAGGATCACCAGGGACACGGCAATGGCCAGGGTGGTGACCACCTCCTTGATGGAGGCCCGGATGAAGATGGACTCGTCGTAGCTCTCGGCAATGCTCACTTCCGGTGGCAGGGTCTTGCGGATCTCGTCCAGTTCCGCCTGCACGGCATCGGACACCGCTACCGTATTGGCCTTGGACTGACGGATCACGCCCATGCCGATGGCGGTCTTGCCATTGGCCCGCAACCGGCCAACATCGGACTCCACGCCCATCTGCACATCGGCCACCTCGCCCAGGCGCAGCAGGTCATTGCCGTCCCGGCGCACCACCAGGTTACGGAACTGCTCCACGTTGCTCAGCCGGCCCTCGGCGCGGACGGTGAAGTTGCGGGTGGAAGAATCCACCGACCCCGCCGGCAGCTCCACGTTGTTGGCACGCAGCGCCTGCTCCACTTCCGCCACGGTGATATTCCGGGCAGCAAGCCGGTCCCGATCCAGCCAGACGCGAATGGCATAGCGACGCTCACCGCCGATCCGTACATCGGCGACACCGTCCAGCACCGAGAGGCGGTCCACCAGTACCCGGTCGGCGTAGTCCGTCAGTTCGGCGCTGTCCCAGACATCGCTGCGCAGGGTGATCCACATCATCGGCCGGGCGTCGGAATCCGCCTTCTGCACCACCGGTGCGTCGGCCTCTTCCGGTAGCTGGTCCGCCACCCGCGAGACAGCGTCCCGCACGTCGTTGGCGGCAATGTCCACGTCCCGGGAGATATTGAACTCGATACTGGTGCGGGACTCCCCCTGCTCGGTGGAGGATTCAATGGAGCGGATACCCTCGATGCCGCTGATGGCCCCTTCAATCACCTGGGTGATCTGGCTGTCCACCACTTCCGCGGCAGCGCCGGTGTAATCCGTGGCGATGGAGACCTCGGGCGGGTCGATGTCCGGGTACTCACGGACCGGCAGGTCCAGCAGGGCGGCAATGCCAAAGACAACGATGAGCAGGCTCAGGACCGTGGCGAAGACCGGTCGCTTGATGGAAACATCGGACAGCACCATGGTCAGGACTCCAGGGACTGTACAAAGCGGTTCTCCGGGACCGCGCCCTCGCTATCCTTCACTTCCACCCGGTCACCGCTGCTCAGCCGGTCCTGCCCGGTGGTAATGACCTGATCGGACTCACTGATCCCCTCCACCACCTCCACCAGGCCGGGCATACGGGTACCCAGCGTGACAGAGGTGCGTTCGGCAACCCCGTCCTCGGCGATGAACACGTACTTGCTGTCACCCCGGATCAGCACCGCCTGTTCAGGGATCACCAGGGCTTGCCGCTCTCGCAGGGTCAGGCTGGCGGACATGAACTGGCCCGGCCGGAGTCGTCCCTCCGGGTTGTCGATCAGGGCCCGTACCGGCAGGGAGCGGCTCAGCTCACTGATGCGGGTGCCCAGCTCAACCAGTTCACCGTCAAACGTCTCCCCGGTGTAGGCCGGCGAGGTGCCGCTGACCCGTTGGCCCAGGGACACCTGGCCCAGGAAACGCTCGGGCACGGAGAAGGACAGCTCCATGGGGTCGGTCGCATCCAGGGTGGCCAGGGTATCGCCGGGAGTCACGTACGCCCCGACGCTGATATCGGACAGACCGACAACCCCGGAGAACGGGGCCAGGATGCGATGATTCTCCAGGCGAATCCGTGCCGCCTGGCGCTGGGCGGCCGCCACATCCACCGCCGTGCGCAGTTCATCCACCTGGGCCTGGGAAATGCTGTTTTTGGAGCGCAGGCGGTTGGCCCGCTCCAGCTGACGACGGGCGTCGGCCAACTGGGATTCGATCACCCTCAGGTCCGCCGCGGCCTGACGATCATCCAGGCGGACCAGAAGGTCGCCCTGTTCCACCCTTTCACCGGCATGCAGGTTCACTTCCACCACCCGGCCACTGACCTCCGCAGTCAACTCCACCGCCTCCAGCGCCTTGAGGCTGCCTACGGCCGTTACCGCGTCCCGCACGGTATCCAGCCGGGGGGTTACCGTGTCCACGGCACTGACGGAGGCACGCCGGCCCTCCTGCTGGGCGGATGCGGTGTCCAGGTGGCGCCACATGATGGCACCGCCCACTGCGACAACCACCAGAAGGGCCGCCGTAAGCCATTGTTTCCACATAGGAACTGCTACCTGTTTTCGCTATGATTCCGAGTTCACTGACCGTCCTGCCGCTGTATCACCAGCACGACCTCACCCACCGGAATGCCCCACTTGCTCATGGCGGTCTCGTTGATCAGGGTGTCCGGCGTAATCAGGTACATCCAGTCATCCATGCGCACATTAATGGTGCCGTCACCATAGGGTACCTCCAGCACGTAATTCATGCTGATGGCGTTACCACGCCACTCCATAAAGCCGGGCTCCACCACATCACCGGCCTCCGCACGATAACCACCATCTTCCGGTGTCAGGGTCCAGACCCGCGTATCCACCTCACCATCGTCGTAGCGGAATACCTCATCCAGCGTGCCGGTGCCATCCGGCGCCCAGCGGGCTTCGATTTCGGCGTCAAAAGTACGGATGACTTCCCCTGACCAGTCCTTGACCACCCCCCGGGCCGTCAGGGAGCCCTGGAAAAACTGGTCAGGTACCAGTGCCGGTGTCCTGTCCCGGTAATCCTCCAGGGAAGGGCTGGCGCAACCAGCCAGCAACAGTACTGACAAAAATACCCATATCCATTGAGCGGAACCAGCGTAAACCATCGCTGAAGCAGGCGTTTGCATAACCTTTACACTCCTTTAATCCGTGGACTGTAGGATACGCCTGGCACCGGTACCCGGTTCTGTCTTCAGCATGGGCCTTGAAAACCATACCGGCCGCCCCTACATCCTTTACGCCTGAAGAAACAGGCCATAACTTTATATTTTAAAAGGAAATATTTGTCACCCAAGTAATGCGTTGAGTCATCGAGTGCTACTGGAAGGAGGTTCGAATATGGATACTCGTACTGAAGATCTTTACCCCAGTCGTCTTGAACGCCCAACCCCATCCTTTGATCGCCTGGACCCGGTTGTCCACAGCACCGGCTCCGACCGCACCGACGGTCCGCTGAGCGAGACCGACCTGGCCCGGTATGAACGGGACGGTTTCCTGGCCTTCCCGAACTTCCTTGACCAGGAGACCGTGGCGCGGTTCCGTCAGGATCTGCGGGACTATGAAAACGACAGCAATATTCTCAGGGCAGAGGGCACCATTACCGAGCCTGGCAAGCAGGAAATCCGGTCGGTTTTTGGTGTGCACGAGTTATCCGAACGCTTTGATCGGCTAACCCGGGACCCCAAAATCCTGGCCATGGTGCACCAGTTGCTGGGCAGTGATGCCTACATCCACCAGTCCCGTATCAACTTCAAGCCCGGCTTCCATGGCAAGGGTTTTGACTGGCATTCGGATTTCGAGACCTGGCACGCGGAGGACGGCATGCCGCGCATGCGGGCGGTGAGCTTCTCCATTGCCCTAACCGACAACACCCCGTTCAACGGACCACTGATGCTGATCCCCGGCTCCCACAAGCGGTTCGTGCCCTGTGTCGGCCGCACTCCGGAGGACAACTACCAGTCCTCCCTGAAAAAACAGGAGCTGGGGGTGCCCAACGACCAGGACCTGGCGGAACTGGCGGACCAGGGCGGCATCCAGGCCCCCACCGGGCCGGCGGGCTCGCTGATCATTTTCGAGTGCAATACGCTGCATGCGTCCAACGCCAACATGTCCCCCTGGCCCCGGAGCAACCTGTTCTTCGTGTTCAACAGTGTGGAGAACCAGCTAGTGGACCCGTACTGTGGCAACAAGCCACGGCCGGATTTCCTGGGCAACCGCACCAACACATCCGCCCTGAAGCCGCTGGAACAGGAGGACTGGCGCCGCACCGGCTGACGTCCCGGGAGCCATGGATAAGAAAGGGGAAGCCTGCCGGCTTCCCCTTTTACTTTCCGGGACTTACCTTACCGAAACGCCGCCGGGCGACGAGCCATAACGTCCCACAACACCTGCCCCGGGAAGCTATTCCGATGCCTGGAACCGCTGGATAAAGGCATCGGACTCGGCAATGGAGTCTTCCATCTGCCGGATCAGGGTGTCCACGTCCTGGCGGAGCCGGCCCAGCTCGCTTTCCAGGGAGGCGATGGCCTGGGCATTGAGGTTATGCTTGAGGAACAGCATCTGGTCCTGGAAGGCCCGGAGCACCGGTTCCATCCGGCTCTCTGCCTCATGCATGCGGCTGATCAACTGTTCATAATGGTGCTGGGTGTCCCGCAGTTTCCGCTGGCTGGACTGGCGCAGGGACTGGTTCTCGTACAGGTCCAGCTCTTCCTCCCACTCCTCGAACAGGGCTTCGGCCACATCTTCCACTTCATCGATACGCTCTCGGACATCCTCGGCAGCAGCCTCGCTGTCCTCGTAGGCGTCCCGGACTTCCTCGTACTTGTCCTGCAAGGGCGTTTCCGGAGTGTCCACCACACTCTGGAAACGCTCGAGGGACGAACGGAAGGTTTCCTGGGCACCATTCTGGGAATCCCGGGCGTCCTCCACCCGGTCCACCAGGATATCCCGTTTCTCGAAACCCAGCTTTTCCATGGTGTTGTAATACAGGGTACTGCAACCGGCGAGGAGTATGACAACGACCAGTGCGAGAACCGGCTTCAGCAATGGGGAATGTCGTAGCGAGAAGGCCATCGGTGGACTCCGTGACAAGGCGTTGAGCAGCTCATCCTAGTCTGCATTGCTGATGGAATGGAACCCCGCCTGTGCAGTGAGGGTTTACTTACCGATGCAGAAACTGCTGAAAATCTTGCCCAGCAGGTCATCGGAGGTCATCGCACCGGTGATCTCACCCAGGGCGTCCTGGGCAGCTCTCAGGTCTTCGGCCAGCAGTTCGCCGGCGCCATAGCCCTGGAGCTGGTCCTGCCCCTGGTGGAGGGAGTCCAGGGCCCGGTTGAGGGCATCCAGGTGGCGGCGGCGGGCCAGGAAGCCGCCTTCAGTGGTGGCGGCGAAGCCCATGCATTCCTTCAGGTGATCCCGCAGTATTTCCAGGCCGTCGGCGGATTTGGCCACCAGGCGTATCACCGGCGCCGCCTGGTGGGGCTCGGCGGTGATGCCGACGGTTTCACCGGACAGGTCCACCTTGTTGCGGACCACGGTGACTGGGGCCTGATCCGGCAACTGATCGATGAAATCCGGCCAGATGGCATGGGGTTCGGTTTCCGGAGTGGTGGTGGCGTCCACCATCAGCAGGATACGGTCGGCCTGGCGGATCTCGTCCCAGGCCCGGGCGATACCGATCTGTTCCACTTCGTCCGGGCTGTCCCGCAGACCGGCGGTGTCGATAATGTGCAGGGGCATGCCGTCGATGTGGATATGTTCCCGCAGCACATCCCGGGTGGTTCCTTCGATGGCGGTGACGATCGCAGCCTCGCGGCCGGCCAGGGCATTGAGCAGGCTGGACTTGCCGGCATTGGGGCGGCCGGCGATCACCACCTTCATGCCATCCCGCAGCAGACTGCCCTGATGGGCTTCCACAAGGATCCGGTCCAGGTCGGTGACAATGCGATCAAGGTCCTCAGCGACCTTGCCGTCCGCCAGGAAGTCGATTTCCTCCTCGGGAAAGTCGATGGCGGCCTCCACGTATATCCTCAGGTGGGTAACCGATTCCACCAGCTCGTTGATCCGTTTCGAGAATACCCCCTGCAGGGACTGGACCGCGGAGCGGGCGGCCTGCTCGGAACTACTCTCGATAAGGTCGGCAATGGCCTCAGCCTGGGTCAGGTCGAGCTTGTCGTTGAGGAAGGCGCGCTCGGAGAATTCCCCCGGCCGGGCCAGCCGGGCCCCCAGTTCACAGACCCGGCGCAACAGAAGATCAAGGATGACGGTGCCGCCATGGCCCTGTAGTTCGAGCACATCCTCGCCGGTGAAGGAGTGGGGGTTGGGGAAGAACAGTCCGATGCCCTCATCGATCAGGCTGCCATCGTCCTCCAGGAAAGGGCCGAAGTGGGCATACCGGGGCCTGGGTTCAAAACCCAGTACCGCCCGGGCAATGGTGGCAGCGGAGGGACCGGACACCCGCACAATGCCGACGCCGGCCTGTCCTGGTGCGGTGGCGATAGCGGCAATGGTATCGGTGGTCGGCTGCATCGGATACTCCGGTATGGGCGAGGGCGGCGACCCTGAAATACAAAGGGCCTCGTGACGAGGCCCTTTGATTCAACAGGGAAAGGCAGCTTTCACGCTAGCCTTTCCGGGTGGCCATTTCCTGCTCGATCTTGCGGGTAATGTACCACTGCTGGGCGATGGACAGAATGTTGTTGGTCAGCCAGTACAGCACCAGACCGGCCGGGAACCACAGGAAGAATACCGTAAACACGATCGGCATCAGCTTCATGATCTTGGCCTGCATGGGATCCGGCGGTGTCGGGTTCAGGTGCATCTGCAGCATCATGCTGGCGCCCATGAGGATCGGCAGGATGAAGTACGGGTCCATCTGGGACAGATCCTGGATCCAAAGCATGAACGGCGCATGGCGCAACTGCACACTCTCGAACAGCACCCAGTACAGGGCGATGAACACCGGCATCTGCACCAGGATCGGCAGGCAGCCCCCGAGCGGATTGATCTTTTCCTTCTTGTACAGCGCCATCATCTCCTGGGACATGCGCTGGCGATCATCACCGTAGAGTTCCTTCAGACGGGTCAGCTGCGGTGCCACTGCCCGCATGCGGGCCATGGAGCGGTAACTGGTGGCGGACAGCTTGAAGAACACGGCCTTCACGACCACCGTCAGCAGAATGATGGACACACCCCAGTTGCCAACCAGGCCATGGATCCAGTCCATGAACAGGAACAGCGGCAGTGAGATGAAGAACAGGAAGCCAAAGTCAACGGTGCGGTCCAGATTAGGGGCCACGGTCTCCAGCCGTTCGATGATCTTCGGGCCTACGTAGACGCGGGCTCCAGTCTCGACGGACTCACCCGGTTCCACCACGGTGGCGGGGCTGACAAAGCCCATCACATTGAGGTTGCCCCGGGTCGTGGTCTGGTACTGGTGAGCCTGGTCCCGCGGCGGGATCCAGGCGGAAATGAAATAGTGCTGGAGGAAAGCCAGCCAGCCATTGGTCACCGAGCGGTTAACGTTGCTGTCCTCAAGGTCGGAGAAATCGAACTTCTCGTAGGGATCCTCCGGAGAACTGATTACCAGTCCCAGGAAGGCCCGGATACCCATGCTGTTCTGGGCCGTGGGGTCAGGAGCCTCGTCACGGAGAATCTTGCCGGTGAAATTACCCTGCCAGGTATTGTCGGACTGGTTGTCGATCAGGTAGCGGACATCAATCTCGTAACTGTTCCTTTCCAGGACATAGCGTTTGGTGACGTTTATCCCCTGGCTGGACTGGAAGGTGAGATCCACCTGCAGGCTATCTTCACCTTCGTCGAGGGTTACTTCCGGATCCGCTACCTGGTACACCGGGGTTTCGCTGTTCTTGCGACTGTCAAAACCGTCGCGACCGATCATTCCGCTTTCCAGGAAATAGGTGCGATTCTCGGTGGTCTGGAGCAGGCGCAGGGGCTCTTCGCCATCCAGGGTCCGATCGTAGTCCAGTAGCGAGGCTTCCACCAGGTTGCCGCCCACCCGGTCAATTTTCAGTTCCAGGACATCGGTGCGAACCGTTACCAGTCGATCCGCTGTGGAGAGATTGGCATCCCCGGGGGTGGTCTGTTCACCCGGTGCGTCCAGGTCACCGGATGATTCGGATACCGGTTGCCCGCTGTCAGGCAGGGACAGTTCGTCGTCGCTGGAGGGGGCCTCAAAATCCGCAGACTGTTCCTGGACCGTGGGGGTTTCCACAGGCTGGTTATAGTCCTCGTTCCAGGCCAGGACCATCAGGTAACTGACTATGGCAAGACCGGCAAATAATACGATGCGCTGAATGTCCATAAACTTAGTCTGCAGTTGGGTTGGCGTTTGCTCGGGTATCTGACCGGTCAGTACCGGGCACCGGATCGTATCCGTGAGTTCCCCAGCGATGACAACGGGACAGGCGTCGCGCCGCAAGCCATGATCCCCTGATAGCGCCATGGGTGTTGATGGCTTCCAGGGCGTAGGCGGAGCAGCTGGGAGTATGACGGCAGTGGCTGGCCATCATTGGACTGATGGCGTAGCGATAGACTTGGATGGGAACTACCAGGAGAGATCGCATGGTGCCTATCCAGAAGGGCCACTACCGATATCGGATTCACGGGACTTGCCGGCCAGTTTCTGCCAGAGCGAGTCCAGGGCCCGGTGCAGTGCCTGGTTATCCTGCGTGGCCAGGTTCTGCCGGCCCAGGACAACAATATCCAGGGACCCCAGGTCATTGCGGTGGCGAAAACTTTCCCGAACCAGCCGTTTCACGCGGTTGCGCTGGACAGCGTGTTTCAGGTTGCGTTTTGAGAAAATCAGGCCAAGCCTGGGCTGCCCAAGGGTATTGGGCGCTGCCAGAATCAGGAAGTGCCGGTGGGGAACCCGTACCCGCACGTTGTTGAAAACGCCCGAATAGTCGGCGGGGCGCAACAAGCGTGACGATTTGGGAAACGAGTGATCCCCCACACTGAAATCCGGATCAGGCGGACAGACGTGCGCGACCTTTGGCGCGACGACGCGCGATAACCTTGCGACCGTTGGCAGTTGCCATGCGGGCACGGAAGCCGTGAACGCGCTTACGCTTCAGTACGCTTGGTTGAAACGTTCTTTTCATGATTACGCTCTCGTTGATCGTGAGGGTGGTTTGCAGCGCCTTGATTGGCTGCAAAATGAACAGTCAAAACAGGAGCGGCATTCTAAGCAAATCGGGGGGTGATTTCAATGGTTTCTGTGAGGGTACGGGGAGCGCTGGTGCAGGGATTACCGAGAGGTGCCCGAAAGAGTCGTGCCCGGTGGCAATAACTGTATCAATAGGTTTTTCTGATTCTTTTAAATCTTTTCTATTATTACTGTTATTAGGCTGCCGCATTTCTGTGGAAAAGCGATCTATCGTCAGTAAAAACAGGATATTGGCCTTGGGGTAAGGTTGTTGTGAAGTGCGGGTAAGCCCTGTGGAAAGGGGCGGTAGGAAATGGGGAGAAGTCGGTAATTTTCAAAACAGGGCGGTTATCCCCGATCCGTCAAGGTTTCATGAACAGGCTTGCTGACAGATTGTCGACAGGGTCCTGTGGATAAGTTTTTGAGATTGATTTTCTGTACACAACCGTGTGTGTAAAATTGTAAAAATTTGATAAAAAAGAGAAAATATTTCCACAGGCTGTTCACGGTGTCGCTTTTCAGGCTTTTTCTCAGGGCCAGCGGGGAGTACAATTTCCGGTCTTGTGGTCTGCCGTCCGGCAGGCCGGGGTTAACCGAACGGGTTACGAATTTCATCAGCATCGGAGGCAAGCGGACGTGCCGCAGCAGATCTGGCATCAGTGTCTAGAAGTACTCCGGGATGAGTTTCCGGCGCAGCAGTTCAACACCTGGCTACGGCCCCTTCAGCCTGAACTGGATGATGGCTACCTGGTGCTGTTCGCGCCCAACCGGTTCGTTATGGACTGGGTCAACCAGAAATACCTGCGCCGGATCGAGGAAGTGATCAAGGACCTGGAAGGTGGGCAGGCCCCACGGGTCAATATGAAGGTGGGTACGGCCTCCCGACCGAAGGCGGATGGTCAACCTCAGGCCGGGTCTTCCCCGGATCAGTCCTCCTCGCGAAAGATGAATGGCCATGGCCCGGCCACGTCGGAACGCGGCCGGGGGGCGCCCCGCGCTCCGGTATCCGACGATTCGGGCCATGTCACCGAGGAAGAGAAAGGGGTGGCGGCGTCGGTGCCCTCCGGGGGACCCAAGCGTTCCTCGGTACAGGTTGAAGGGGATATCAAGCACCAGTCCTTCCTCAATGAGGGGTTCACCTTCAACACGTTCGTGGAGGGCAAGTCCAACCAGCTGGCCCGGGCGGCATCCATGCAGGTGGCGGAAAACCCCGGTGGGGCCTATAACCCGTTGTTCCTCTACGGTGGTGTGGGCCTGGGTAAAACCCACCTGATGCACGCCATCGGTAATGAGATCGTGGCTCGGAATCCCAACGCCAAGGTGGCCTACCTGCGGTCGGAGCGGTTCGTGGCGGATATGGTCAAGGCCCTGCAGCTCAACGCCATCAATGAGTTCAAGCGCTACTATCGCTCGGTGGATGCGCTGCTGATCGATGATATCCAGTTCTTTGCCCGCAAGGAGCGCTCCCAGGAGGAGTTTTTCCACACCTTCAACGCCTTGTTGGAGGGGGGGCAGCAGGTTATTGTTACCTGTGACCGCTTCCCGAAGGAAATCACCGATATGGAGGAGCGGCTGAAGTCCCGCTTTGGCTGGGGCCTGACGGTGATGGTGGAGCCACCCGAACTCGAGACCCGGGTCGCCATCCTGATGAAGAAGGCGGATCAGGCGGGTGTCCGGCTGAGCAGCGAGGCGGCGTTCTTCATTGCCCAGAAGATCCGCTCCAATGTGCGGGAACTGGAAGGTGCCCTGAGGCTGGTGATTGCCAACGCCCATTTCACCGGGTCGGAGATCACGCCACCGTTTATCCGCGAAAGTCTGAAGGACCTGCTGGCGCTGCATGAAAAGCAGGTGAGTATCGACAATATCCAGCGCACGGTGGCGGAGTACTACAAGATCAAGGTGGCGGACCTGCTGTCGAAACGCCGCACCCGCACGGTGACGCGGCCCCGGCAGATGGCCATGGCCCTGTCCAAGGAACTGACCAATCACAGCCTGCCGGAGATTGGCGACGCCTTTGGCGGACGGGACCACACCACCGTACTGCATGCGTGCAAGAAGATCGTCGAATTGCAGGAGAGTGACCCGGGGATCCGGGAGGACTACCAGAATTTCATGCGTCTGCTGACGAGCTGACGTTGAGAAGCCGATAAGAACACATCCACAGGAACGTCGAGTGACATGAAACTGACTATCAGCCGAGAATCACTGCTCACGCCGCTACAGTCCATTGCCGGTGTGGTGGAGCGGAAGCAGACCATGCCTGTCCTGTCCAACGTACTTCTGGTGGCGGAAGATAACCACCTGACGCTGACTGGTACCAATATGGAGGTGGAACTGGTGGCGCGGGTGTCGCCGGTTCATGTGGATCAGCCTGGAGAGATCACGGTACCGGCCCGCAAGCTGGCGGATATCTGCCGCGCCCTCGGGGATGAAGCCCCCATCGAACTGGGCCTGGAAGGGGATCGCCTGCACCTGCGCTGCGGGGCCAGTCATTTCACCCTGTCCACACTGCCGGCCCAGCATTTCCCCAACGTTGAGGACGAGGAAGCCAGTATCCGACTGGAAGTTCCGCAGAAGGAAATGGGCCGCATGCTGGAAGCGACGGCTTTCGCCATGGCTCAGCAGGACGTGCGTTATTACCTCAACGGACTGCTGCTGGAAGTAGCGCCGGATTACCTGCGCACCGTGGCAACGGATGGGCACCGTCTGGCCATGGCTCACTTCGACATGCCTACCGGCGTAGAGGACGTCCGCCAGGTGATCGTGCCCCGCAAGGGCGTGCTGGAGCTGTCCCGGCTGCTGGATGATGTGGAAAACCCGGCGACGTTGGTGATTGGTGACAATCACCTGCGGGTAACGGTCGGTTCCTACACGTTCACTTCCAAACTTATTGAAGGTAAGTTCCCGGATTATAATCGGGTTATCCCCAGGGGCGGTGACAAGGTGGTGATGGCCGATCGGTCGACACTGAAGAATACCCTGCAGCGGGCCGGTATCCTGTCCCACGAGAACATCCGCGGCGTCCGCCTGCACCTGTCCTCCGGCAAGCTTGAGGTATTCGCCAATAACCCGGACCAGGAACAGGCGGAAGATGCCCTGTCGGTGGACTACCAGGGCGAGGCACTGCAGATCGGTTTCAACGTGGGCTATCTTGTGGATGTCATGAACGCACTGGATGATGATCAGGTCCGGATGACCCTGTCCAATCCCAACAGCAGCGCCCTGATCGAATCGGAAACTGAAAGCCGCAGTCTCTATGTGGTGATGCCCATGAGGCTGTAACCGAAGGTTGATCCTCCCCGGATGGATAATCCGGAAGGGGTAACGGACTCTGAAAGGAGAAGCACGCGATGGCACGGGTAACGGTAAGCCAGGGTCTGAAAGGCGCCCTGCGTATTGGTCAGACCATGACGGTACTCGGCCGCACCGGCCTGGGCTGGGTGCGGGGCCATCGTCCGCCGGCACCCCGGATGCTGCGGGAAACCTTCGAGTCCCTGGGGGCCACTTACATCAAGCTGGGACAGTTTATAGCCAGTTCCCCTACCTTCTTTCCCCGGGAGTACGTGGATGAGTTCCAGGGCTGCCTGGACCGGACCTCCAGCATTCCCTATACCGCAATCCGTCGCATTCTGCGGGAAGAGCTGGGGCGTCCGCTGGAAGAGGTGTACAGCGAGATCGACCCGGTTGCCCTGGCCTCCGCCTCCATTGCCCAGGTTCATGCGGCAAGGCTGGTGACCGGTGAGGAAGTCGTGATCAAGGTGCAGAAGCCCGGTGTGGAAACCGTGTTGCTGACGGACCTGAACTTTCTCTACCTGTCCTCCAGGCTGGTGGAAACCCTGGCACCGAAACTGTCGTGGACGTCGCTGTCGGGTATCGTCGAGGAAATACAGCAGACCATGATGGAGGAGTGCGACTTTATCCAGGAAGCCCGGAACCTGGATACCTTCCGCCGCTTTCTCCAGGACACCCATAATGAAGAGGTGGTGGTTCCCAAGGTGTACCACCAGTGCAGCACCCGCAGGGTGCTGACCATGGAACGCTTCCACGGCGTTTCCCTGACGGACCTGGAGACCATCTGCCGGGTGACCCAGGACCCGGAGCGGACGCTGATAACCGCCATGAACACCTGGTTTGCCAGCCTGACCCAGTGCGAGTTCTTCCATGCGGATGTTCATGCCGGCAACCTGATGGTGCTGGATGATGGACGCATCGGGTTTATCGACTTCGGTATTGTGGGGCGCATCCGCCCCCAGACCTGGCAGGCGGTGTCGGACTTTATCGGGGCGGTCATGGCCGGCAATTTCGACGGCATGGCGGATGCCATGGTGCGCATTGGTATTACCCGCGAATCGGTGGAGGTCACCGCCCTCGCCCGGGATCTGCGTAATCTCTACCAGAGCATGGATCGCATGGTGCCGGATGATTCCGCCAGTGAGTGGCAGGGAGCGGATACCGATGACGAGGTGAACAACATCCTTATGGAAGTGGTCCGTATCGGTGAAGACCACGGCCTTCATTTCCCCCGGGAGTTTGCCCTGCTGTTGAAACAGTTCCTGTACTTTGATCGCTACGTCCACATTCTGGCGCCGGAGATGGATGTGTTCATGGATGATCGTCTGACCATGTTGCACTGATGGCGCTGCTGTCCCTTCAAACCGATAAGTTCAGAAATCTTTCCCCTTCCCGACTTGAGTTCTCGCCATCGGTCAACCTGATCTATGGTGAGAACGGCAGCGGTAAGACCAGCCTGTTGGAGGCCATTGGTTATCTGGGGCTCGGTCGCTCGTTTCGCCAGCATCGCCACAAGGTGGTTTGTCACCAGGGTGACCAGCAGTTCGTGATCTTCGGTCAGGTAAAATCCGCCCACCTTAATGAGAATCACGGTGGTATCTCCAGGCTGGGGTTTTCCCGGAATGTGCAGGCCCAGGAGACCAGGCTCCGGGTCGACGGGGAGAATGTCTACAGCCTGTCGGTACTCGCTTCCCTGTTTCCGGTATCGGTGATTGATCCCGGGGTTTTCGACATTGTCGCGGGTGGTCCGGGCAAGCGAAGGCAGTTTCTTGACTGGCTGGTGTTCCACGTGGAACCTTCCTTCGGAGCCCTGTGGCAACAGTGCCAGCGAAGTATCTCCCAGCGGAATCGTATCCTCAGAAGTGGTACAATAGATGATCACTTGCTGCAGGTCTGGGACCGGCAGTTTGTCGAATTGTCGGAGCAGGTCGATCGGCTTCGGGAATCGGTCTTCCGAACATTCCAGGAGGAATTCAGGGCTACGCTCGCTGACAGTCACAGCGAGTGGTCAGAAGCTCTGAAGGTGGACTATTACCCGGGCTGGGACCGGAAAAAGGGACTGTATAACACCCTGCTGGAACACCGAGAACAGGAAAGGAAGGTTGGGCACACTTTGTACGGTCCCAATCGTGCCGATATCAGGCTCCGCTATCACAATCGGGCCGTCGCTGAGATCTTTTCCCGTGGACAACAGAAGACACTGGTCATCCTGATGAAGCTGACTCAGGGAAAGGTGCTTGCTGACCGGGGAAAACAGGTTACCTTCCTGCTCGACGATATCAATGCAGAGCTGGATCAGGGCCACCGCAGGCTGTTGGCCGAACGACTGATCCGGTTGGGTAGCCAGGTGTTTTTAACGGCGATTGAACGACCCGACCCCACTCAGTTGTGGGAGAGTCCGCTGCCGGAATACAAAATGTTCCACGTGGAACATGGGCAGCTAATGGAAGAACAAACCAGCGCTTCAGGAGCGTCCGAATGAGTGAACAGAGTTATAACTCCTCCAGTATCAAGGTTCTCAAAGGCCTGGATGCCGTGCGTAAACGCCCTGGCATGTACATCGGCGATACCGACGACGGCACCGGTCTTCATCACATGGTGTTTGAACTGGTGGACAACTCGATTGATGAGGCGTTGGCCGGATACTGTTCCGAAATTGGCGTAGTGATTCATGCCGACGAATCGGTGACGGTCAGGGATAATGGGCGGGGCATTCCGGTGGATATCCACGAGGAAGAAGGTGTCTCCGCCGCCGAGGTTATCATGACGGTGCTACACGCCGGCGGTAAGTTCGACGACAATTCCTACAAGGTCTCCGGCGGTCTGCACGGTGTTGGGGTATCGGTGGTCAACGCCCTGTCGTCCACACTCAAGCTGACTATCCGCCGGGATAATAAGGTCTACGAGCAAACCTACACCCATGGCGTGCCCAACGGTCCCCTCGGTGTTGTCGGCGATACCGATCGTAGCGGCACCGATGTAACGTTTATCCCCTCCCCGGATACCTTCACCGGCATCGAATTCCATTACGACATCCTGGCCAAGCGTCTTCGGGAGCTGGCGTTCCTGAATTCCGGGGTTCGTATCCGTCTGCAGGACGAGCGCAGTGGCAAGGAAGAGGTCTTCGAATACGAAGGTGGCCTGCGGGCGTTCGTGGAGCACCTGAACACCAACAAGACGCCCCTGAACCGGGTCTTCCATTTCACCCGGGAGCGGGAAGACGGCATTGTGGTGGAAGTGGCGATGCAGTGGAACGACGCCTTCCAGGAGAATATCTACACCTTTACCAACAACATCCCCCAGCGTGATGGCGGTACCCACCTGGCGGGCTTCCGTGCCGCCCTGACCCGTTCACTGAACAATTACATCGAGCAGGAAGGCCTGGGCAAGAAGACCAAGGTGAATACGTCCGGCGACGACGCCCGGGAGGGCCTGACCGCCATCATCAGTGTGAAGGTGCCGGATCCGAAGTTCTCCTCCCAGACCAAGGACAAGCTGGTGTCCTCGGAAGTGAAGACGGCGGTGGAACAGGAGCTCTACCAGTCTTTCTCCGACTACCTGCAGGAACAGCCCAACGAAGCCAAGGCCATCGTCAACAAGATGATTGACGCGGCCCGTGCCCGGGAAGCGGCTCGCAAGGCCCGGGACATGACCCGTCGCAAGGGTGCCCTGGATATCGCCGGTCTGCCCGGCAAACTGGCGGACTGCCAGGAAAAGGATCCCGCCCTGTCAGAACTGTTCATTGTGGAGGGTGACTCCGCCGGCGGTTCCGCCAAGCAGGGCCGCGAACGACGCACCCAGGCGATCCTGCCTCTGAAGGGCAAGATCCTGAACGTGGAGAAGGCCCGGTTCGACAAGATGCTGTCCTCCGCGGAAGTGGGCACGCTGATCACCGCCCTGGGCTGTGGTATCGGTCGGGAGGAATTCGATCCCGACAAGCTGCGTTACCACTCCATCATCATCATGACCGACGCCGATGTGGATGGCTCCCACATCCGTACCCTGCTGCTGACCTTCCTGTTCCGGCAGATGAAGGAGATTATCGAGCGTGGTCATGTGTTTATCGCCATGCCGCCGCTGTACAAGGTCAAGCGCGGCAAGCAGGAGCAGTACCTGAAGGATGAGCGGGCCAAGGAAGCCTACCTGACGCAGACTGCCCTGGAGAACGCCCAACTGTTCGTCAATCCGGATGCGCCGGCCATCAAGGACACCGCCCTGGAAACCATGGTGAAGGACTACCAGGCGGTGATGGCCATGATCGACCGGTTGTCCCGGGCCTATCCGGAGCTGGTGCTCAAGCAGATGGTCTATAACAGCACGCTGACGCCGGATGACCTGCCCTCCGAGAAAGCCGTGACCCGCTGGGTGGGCCGACTGGGCGAAGGGCTGGATCTGGATACCCGTACCGGTACCAAGTACACCTTCTCCGTGGAGCGGGATACCGAGCGCAACCTGTTCCTGCCGAAGGTCACCACCTACGTCCATGGCATTCCCTATACTCATGTCTTCAGCCATGATTTCTTCGAATCATCGTCCTACAAGGCCATTGCCCGCCTGGGCGAAACCCTGGACGGGCTGATCGAGGACGGCGCCTACATCCAGCGGGGCGAGCGCAAGCAGGCGGTACTGAGCTTCGAAGGCGCCCTGGAGTGGCTGATGAAGGAAGCCCAGCGGGGCCTGAACATCTCCCGCTACAAGGGGCTTGGTGAAATGAACCCGGAGCAGCTGTGGGAAACCACCATGGACCCGGAAACCCGTCGCATGATGAAGGTAACCATCGAGGACGCGATTGCCGCGGATCAGATCTTCACCACACTGATGGGGGACGATGTGGAACCCCGTCGGGACTTTATACAGACCAACGCCCTGTCGGTAACCAACCTGGACGTCTAAGTCCCCGACAAAAAAGCCCCGGTGGCGGTGATGCCAGCGGGGCTTTTTTGTACCTGGTCAACAGGCTCAGGAGGCGGTGGTTGCGGTCCGGCTGACATTGATACCGGCACCCTCCGATACGGGCAACAGGTAGGTCTTCAGCAGATCGTTCAACTGGTTGGCGTAGTCCTCCACCGAGACGCCCTGATCACGATACTTACGCCGTTTGAGGTACCAGTCCTGCAGCATTGCCTTGATCAGCGAGGACAATAGCCTGGCGTTAATCTCCCGGAACACCCCCCGCTCGATGCCTTCCGAGATGACATTGCAGAAGATGGTCTCTATCTCCCGCTCGGTGGCGATCGCATTCTGTTTCTCTACCGCTGGCAGACTCTTGGCTTCCATGAAGGAAAAATAGAACCAGGGGCGGATCAGCTCACTCAGGAACACATGGGCCCTGATCGCCTGGGACAGCTTGCTCATCGGGTCGTCAATACCGTTGATATAGTGGAGGACGGTACGGCGGGTCAGCTTGAAGCCGTGGCTCTGGATCAGGTGAATCAGGTCATCCTTGTTGCGGATGTAGGCGTAAAGCCCGCCCATGCTGAGGCCGGAGTCCGCGCACAGGTCTCTCAGGGTCATGGCGTGGAAACCCTTGGAGTTGGCCAGCCTGAGGGTGGAGTCGATAATCCGGGCAAGGTTCCGGGTCGCCGTGCCTTCCTTCTTTATGCGGATCCGGTCGGTATTCTCCTGGTAGAGTTCCCTGCAGATTTCTTCCTTGGACAACGCCAGTTCCGCTTTGAATGTCTCGTAATCCTGAATCATAGTTTACTTGCCTGCTTGCGAAGTGAGCAGTATACGCCATGTCCTATTGCCATGCCGAGGCCGGCTTCGCAGGTTGTAGGGGTTGATCACGCCCCGATACAACGGCCGGGACGCTACTGATATCAGGCCACCGACAGGTAGCGATCCTGGGTCTCCGGGTCGTTACGCAGGGTCTCGCTGCTGGCCTCGTGAACCACCTTGCCTTTCTCCAGAATGAACGCTCGCTGCGCGTGCCTGAGGGCAAAATGCACACTCTGGTCGGTAAACACGATCGTGGTGTTCCGGCCCAACTCATCTATCAGACGACCAATTTGCTGTACGATGACCGGGGCCAGGCCTTCGTTCGGCTCATCCAGCAACAACAGCCTTGGCTGAATCATCAGGGATCTGGCCACGGTCAGCATCTGCTGCTGGCCACCGGACAGGGTGGCGCCGTCCTGGTGTGCGAGTTCCGCCAGCATGGTGTACTCGTCAAAGATCCTTTCTATGGTCCAGGCCTGTGGTTCTCCGGGGCGCCGGTATTCGGCCACCTCCAGGTTCTCCCGCACCGTCAGGCCGGGAAAAATCCGCCGGTCCTCCGGCACATAGCCGATACCCAGGCGGGCGATACGGTGAGCGGGAGTACCGGCAATGGAATGGCCATCAAAGGTGATACGGCCGTATCTTGGGGGTGTCAGTCCCATGATGCTCTTGAGCGTGGTGCTTTTTCCCGCTCCATTGCGTCCGAGCAAACAGACGGTCTCCCCTTCGTTAACCGAGAAGTTGAGACCCTGCAATGCCAGGCTCTCGCCATAATAGGTGTGGATATCATCAACCTCGAGCATCACGCTTCGGCCTCCTCTTGCTCTTCTTCCTCTCCCAGGTATGCCCGCCGCACTTCAGGGTGGGCCCTGACCTCCTCCGGGGTGCCGAAGAACAGGTTCTCCCCCCGGTGCATGACCAGGATCCGGTCGGCCAGGCCGAAGACCACGTCCATGTCATGCTCGGTGATCAGGAAGGTGTAATCGCCGGATTCCGCCAGCTTCCGGATCAGGGCGGTGGTGCGACGGGTCTCGTCCGGGGTCATGCCGGCGGTGGGTTCGTCCAGCAGTACCAGGTGGGGGCGAGTGGCCAGGACCACCGCAATTTCCAGCAGTCGTTTATCGCCGTAGCTGATTACTTCCGCCCGCCGCTCCGCCAGGTCCAGGATCTGCAGTCGCTCCAGCAGGCCCCGGGCTTCCTCCTGGACGGCGCGGTTGCGGCTGGCCAGGTTGAACAGCTTGCGGCTGTGGCCGTGGAAGGCGGTCAGGGCCACCTCCACATTTTCCTGTACTGTCATCTCCGGAAAGATATTGTTGATCTGGAACGACCGGGACACCCCCATACGGCTGATCCGGTGTGGCGCCAGCCCGGTGATATCCCGGCCTTCCAGCAGGATACGGCCGTCACTGGGTGTCATGCGCCCCGACACCATGTTGTAGAAGGTGGTCTTGCCGGCGCCGTTGGGGCCAATAATGGCAATGGTTTCCCGGGGTTGCAGCTCCAGATCTATTCCCGAGACGGCGGTATTACCCCCAAAACGTTTTGTAAGGTTACTTATAGTAAGTATTGGATCAGTCATGTTTGTTGGTCCACCAGTCCAGCAGGGTTCCGAGGGCACCCTGGCGAAAGAACATCACCATTAACGCGAGCACGATGCCCAGGAACAGCATCCAGGCCTCGGTAAAGCTGGTGATCCAGGTTTCCAGCAACACGAAGATGGCGGCGCCCGCGAAGGGCCCCAGGAAATACCCGGTGCCGCCGAGGATGGACATCAGCACCGGTTCCGCCGACATCGACCAGTGCATCAGCTCCGGACTGGCCACCCGCAGGAACGGCGCGATCAGGGCGCCGGCCAGTCCGGCGAAGGTGCCGGCAATGGTGAATGAGGCCAGACGATAGCTGCGCACGTTCAGGCCACAGAAAGCCACCCGCTCCGGATTCTGGCGGATCGCCCTGAGGATCAGCCCGAAGGAGCTGCGGCTGATGAGGTAGAGCACCAGCAAGGCGATACCCACAATGGCGAGGGTGACGTGGTAGTAGACCGCCGGATTGCCCAGGGTCAGGTCCAGCCCGAGACCGAACTCGCTGATCCGGAAGCCGGCAATGCCGTCACTGCCGTTGGTCACATCCCGCCAGGAATGGGCGATGGTGAATACCATCATGCCGAAGGCCAGGGTCAGCATGGCGAAATACACCTCACTGAGCCGCACGCAGAAGAATCCGATCACCAGGGCCAGCAGTCCGGAGAACGCCATGGCCGCCACCAGGGTATAGACCAGCGGCCAGTCCAGGTGCAGCAGGAGCATGGCGGTGGTGTAGGCACCCATGCCGAAATAGGCCGCGTGGCCGAAACTGAGCATGCCGGTAAAGCCAAACACCAGGTTGAAGCTGACCGCAAACAGCCCGAGGATCAGGATCTCGGTGAAGATAAAGAGATAAAAATACGGGGCGAACCAGGGCAAGGCGATCAGCAGTGCCACGGCAAGCAGTAGTGCCCCCATCACGATGGTCTGTCTCATGCGCTTGCCCCCTTGCCCATGATGCCCGTGGGTTTGAACAGCAGCACCAGGGCCATGCCAAGGAACGGCAGTAACAGGTTGAAGTCGGGCAGGTAACGTCCGCCAAAACCGTAGATGGCGCCGAGGATCAGGGCCCCGATCAGTGCGCCCGGGAAGCTGCCCAGGCCCCCGATGACCACCACAATGAAGGACTCGATAATGATCTTGTCACCCATGCCGGGATCGATGGTACGCATGGGGGCCGCGATCACACCGCCGACGCCAGCCAGCCAGGCGCCAAAGGCAAACACGCCGGTGACCACCAGCCGGGTGTTGATGCACAGGGCCTCGGCCATGTCCCGGTCGAGGGCCGCGGCACGCATGATCTTGCCAATTCGGGTACGGTTGAACAGGTACCACAGCCCCGCCACGATGATCAGGCCCATGGCGATCACGAACAGGCTGTAGACCGGGTAGGGACTGCCCAGCAGCGACACCGTGCCTTCCAGCAGCGTCGGCGGGTAAACGGTCTGTATGTTGGAGCCGTAGATGCTGCGCACGCTCTCGCTGATAATCAGCAGGATGGCGAAGGTCAGCAACAGACTGTCCGCCACGTCCCGGCCGTAGATGAAACGCAGCATCAGGCGGTCGATCACCACGGCGATCACGGCGACGCCCAGGGGCGCGATCAGCAATGCCATCCAGAACGGCAGGCCGATCAGGGCAATCAGGGTGTACCCGAAATACGCCCCCAGCATGTACAGGGCCCCGTGGGCAAAGTTGATGATATTGAGCACGCCAAAGACGATGTTCAGTCCCACTGCAATCACAAACAGCAGCAGGCCCATCTCCAGGCTATTGAGTAACGCCGCTCCCAGGCCAGACATAGACACCTCGATTCAGTGATTGTCGGATCAGCCGGCTTCCCTGCCCTGCTGACCATCCCCTGGTCCGCACCCGGTTACAGGGAGCAGCCGGTTTCGGACACGGGGCGGGCCACCTGCTCGCCGTCAAATACCCTGACGTCGGACAGGGTGCGGATGCCATGCTCAGGGTGCATGGGGCCGGAGACACCCCAGTTGGGACTGACCATGGCCTGGTTGTCGCCCTTGCGGAACGTCACCTGGCCGTTGGGGGCGTCCATGGTCATGCCGGACAACGCACTGGCCACCGCCTTGCCATCGGTGGTGCCGGCGGCTTCCATGGCCTGCTTGTAGGCATAGACCGCGGCGTAGGCGCCTTCGGCGTTGTAGCTCGGGGCACTGCCGTATTTGTCGAGGTAGGCTTTGACGAACGCCCGGTTGATATCGTTGTCGTAAGCGTCGTACCAGTAGCGGGTGGACAGCCATACGCCTTCCGGCATCTGGTCGCCCAGGGCGTCAAGCACCTCGGTGGCCGCCCCGACGGTGAACATCACCTCATAGCCCTGGTCGAAGAAGCCCAGGTTATTGGCCTGGCGGATAAAGTTGACCAGGTCGCCGCCCCAGGTGGAAATGATGATGCCTTCCGGCTCGGCGTCCATGACACCGTTGATAAATGGGGTGAAGTCCTCGGCCCCGAAGCGTGGGAAAGCGGTGTATTCCATCAGCTCCACCTCTGGTTTCATTTCCTTGAGGTAGTTGCCAAAGTACTCCCAGGTCTGATGGCCGAAGGCGTAGTCCGGGCCGATGGTGGTCCAGCGGGTGGCGTCCAGCTCCGAGGCGATCATCGCCGCCGCCTTCTGGTTCTGGGCCACGTTGACGCTGATGCGATAGGTGAATTCATTGCACAGCGAGCCGGTGACATCCGGGGTGGCAGCGTGGGTAATGATCAGCGGCTTCTGCAGCTCGGGCACGGTGGGCACCATCCCCTGGGCCACCCCGGAGCTGTCCAGCCCGACCAGGGCGTCGACGCCATCCTGGTAGACCAGCTTGCGGGCCGCCTGGATGGCGGTGGCCGCCTTGGCCTGACTATCCTCGTAGATCACTTCCACCTGGCGCCCGAGGATGCCGCCGGAGGCGTTGATCTCCTCCACGGCCAGGTTGATGCCCCGCTGGGCAAACTCACCATAGGTGGCGGCACTGCCGGACAGAATATAGATGCCGCCGAGGCGGATCGGATCCTCCGCGGTGGCATTGCCTGCCCCAAGGGACAGGGTGATGGCAGTGGCCGCTGAAACCAGCAGGTTCTTGGCACTGAACTGTCTCATGTTCGATCGCTCCTGACATTGTTGTCTTTGTTGTTACTGGAAGCCGTTTTTCCGGATACTCCGTCCCTGTGGTTTTGTTATGGCCTTCCCTGTATTCCTGTAACGGGGTCTCCCCGTCTGATGCTACGGGGCCAACTGGTCCCGCAGGATGTTCTTGCGGATCTTGCCGGTGGCGGTCTTCGGCAACTCGCCTATCACCACGTGTCTGGGCACCTTGAACCGGGCGAGTCGTTCCCGGCAGTGGTCGATGATCATCGCCTCGGTGAGCGAGCCGTCGTCGTGAACCGGGGCCACGAACGCGCAGGGCACCTCGCCCCAGGTCTCGTCGGCCATGGCCACCACCGCGGCTTCGGAGACCGCCGGGTGCAGGTAGAGGGCTTCCTCCACCTCCAGGCTGGAGATGTTCTCGCCCCCGGAGATGATGATGTCCTTGGCCCGGTCGCGGATCTCGATGTAATGGTCCGGGTGCACCACGGCCAGGTCCCCGGAATTGAACCAGCCCCGGTGGAATGCCCGGTCGGTGGCATCCGGGTTCTTCAGGTAACCCTTCATGATGGTGTTGCCACGGATGCAGATTTCGCCAAGGGTCTGGCCGTCGTGGGGCACGGGCTCGCCGGTGTTTCGGTCGAGCACGGTGATGTCGTCCACCGACAGGGTCTGCACCCCCTGGCGGGCCATCTTCAGCGCCTTCTTCTCCAGCGGCAGATCCGCCCATTCCGGTTGCGGCACGCACAGGCTGGCGGGGCCGTAGGACTCGGTGAGGCCGTAGAGGTGGGTGATCTGGAAACCGATTTCCCCGGCCTTGCGGATCACCGCGCTGGGGGGCGCCGCACCGCCGAGGGCAAACTGTGCCGGTGAGGACAGCCGCCTGCCCTGCCGGCCCAGTTCGGTCAGCACCATGTTCAGCACAATGGGTGCTCCACACAGGTGGGTGACGCCATATCGCTCAATGCGCTGGTAGATCTCCTCCGCGTCCACCTGCCGCAGGCAGACATGGGTACCACCCACCGCGGTGATGGCCCAGGTGTAGCCCCAGCCGTTGCAGTGGAACATGGGCAGGGTCCAGAGGTAGACGGTGCGATCGTTCATATTGAAGGCCATGGCATCGCTCATGGCCGCCAGGTAGGCGCCCCGATGGTGGTAGACCACGCCCTTGGGGTTACCGGTGGTGCCGGAGGTGTAGTTGAGGCTGATGGCGTCCCATTCATCCCCGGGTCCCGGCCCATTGTCCCCGGTATCGGCAGCGGCCAGCCAGCCTTCATAACCCTGGTCGGCGAGGCCGTCGCTGGCGCCGGCGTCCCGCTCCACGGCGATCAGCATCGGTCGCTCGTCCACCGACGCCAGGGTGTCCCGTACCAGGGACTCGAACCCGGTGTCATAGACCAGCACCCGGGCCTCGCCATGGTTGAGGATAAATCCCAGGGTGGCGGCGTCCAGGCGGATATTGAGCGTGTTGAGCACGGCGCCGGCCATGGGCACGCCGTAGTGGGCTTCAAGCATCTCATGACTGTTGGGACACAGCATGGCCACGGTGTCGTCCCGACCGATGCCGGCATCGGTCAGGGCATTGGCCAGACGGCAGCTCCGCTCCAGGAACTGGCGATAGCTGAGGGTCATGTCCTCGTCGATGACAGCGGTTTTATAGGGATAGACAGTGGCCGAACGCCTGAGGAAGCTTACCGGGCTCAGGGGGGCGTAGTTGGCCACGGTTTTACCCAGTTCATTGTATTTGTTCATGGGTGTAACCGTTATTGTCTGTGTTGGGCTGGCCCCTACGTGTTTTTGTTGTCTGGGCTTAAAAGAACGTAGAGCGAGCGTTCGACATATTCAAATGAGAACGCCATTGATTTTTGCTATGAAGAGCTCCAGGAAAAAAAGAAAAATACCCGAAGTCTTTTCCTGGAGGGGATGAGGGGTCAGTGAGTGTTCACTTTTAGACCTTGGTCGAAGATGCGTCGCGCCGGGCAAAAGCCTTCTCAGCTATTGCCCTTGCCCTGTCCGCCGGCGCCGGGCGCTATCACTTCTTCCAGGGTATGGCCGGTCAGGCGGCGGATGCTGCGCCACAGATAAAAGAAAATGGCGATCATCATCACCATGGAGGGAATGGCGATCATCGGGTAACTCACCAGGGTCATGCGCCCCAGCTCCTCGTTGAACGCCTGGGTGCCGGAGGGGCTGGTGACGATCCAGCGGGCCAGGATGTAATTCATGATGGCGGAGAACAGGAAGGTGCCGGCGAAGAAATAACTGGCCTTCATCAGGCGGCTTTCGAACTCATCCTCGCAGTTTCTTTCCTTGAGGGATTGCTGGATCTTGTGGACATCCAGCACAGCGGGGTTATACAGCAGGGTCCGTACCAGCGGATATTTTGTACGGGTGGAGATCAGTACCGCCAGACCAATGACCAGTGGCACGGCGGCTTCCTTGATGGCCAGCCAGCGGGCGTCGATCTCCATCAGGCCAATACCCCCGGTGAGCCCCACGCTGATGACACCCAGTACCGCGATAAAATTCTTCTTGCGATAGCGGATCAGCTCGAACAGGCCCCACCCCAGGGGAAACGCCAGCCCGATCAGCAGGGCCCAGGTGCTGCCCAGATAGTTGTCGCCACTGAGCTTCATCAGGATCAGAGACGGGATTACGATGCTGACCAGCAGGTCGACCCAGGGGCGGGGTTTGTGGTCGGGGATGGAGGATGTCTGTTCGGTCATGGAGCGGACCCTGTGGCGCGTTCGAATTGCATCTGATGATAACACGGGGTCGGTGTAAATTTGGTGTCCGGAGACGGAAACCGGGGACCGGTCACGGCGGGTACCAGTCTCCGGGTCTGGTGGGCCTATCGGCTTATGATTCCCGGTTCAGTTCCGGCGTCAGCAGCCATTCGGCACTGTCGTTCCAGACATCCATCCGGGTGATCCTGCCGTTGCGCACCTCGAACCGGTCCAGGTAGCGGTTGCCGGTGAAGGGGCGGCCATCGGGCCACTCCCCGTAGAGGGTGCCGTTGGAGTAGACCACGGTATGGTCCTCATGTTCGGTCCAGTCAAAGGGCCCGAGGGCCTTCTTCACCCACCCGTAGCGACTGCTGTTGAAATCGGTGATTGCCTGGGGGCTGGCCATCGCACGTCCACCGGTAAAAGTAATACGCACGTCCGCCGCCATATAGGTGGCGGCAAGCTCTGGGTCCGGCGCCATGGATGCTTCCAGAAAATTGCTAACAATCGATATGGCTTCTTCTTTATCAGACATACACTTTTCTCCAGGGTAATGGCTTGGGATTGGTTGTTAATTGCTCTTTTTCGGTGCATAAAAACACCTGAAGCGCCTTCAGGGTGCCAGTTTATCGATTTTCCTTCGAGATAGGCCCCATTTTACTGGCATCCATGTTGCTAGCAACATTCATACAAACGCTAGCAAACTGGAGAAAGACGATGGGTGTGAAAACACGTATTAAACACGGGATCCTGGCCCTGGCCACCGCCGGTCTGGTTTCCCTGGCCGGTCTGGCCCAGGCGCAGGAAACCCTCAAGGTGGGCCTGGTGGCCGCCTTGTCGGGCCAGTCGGCCAAGTCCGGCGAGGCCATTACCCGAGGACTGACCATTGCCATCGATGAGATCAATGCCAACGGCGGCATCCTCGGCCAACAGGTGGAACTGCTGCGTCGGGATGACGAAAGCAATCCCAACAAGGGCCTGCTCGCTGCCCGGGAACTGGTTCAGAAGGAAGAGGTGGCGGTACTGTTCGGTGGCCTGGATACCCCCGTGTCCCTGGCCATCGTGCCGCTTGCCAACCGTATGGAGTTTCCGTTCATGGGCGTCTGGGCGGCAGGTACCCCCATCACCCACAACGGCGCCGAGGAGAACTATGTGTTCCGGGTATCCGCCGTGGATGAACTGGTGGACGAAGCCCTGGTGCAATACGGCATTGACCATTATGACATGCAGAAGCCGGGCATGATCCTGATCAACAATCCCTGGGGCGAGTCCAATGAGAAGGGCTTCCGCAAGGCGCTGGAATCCCGGGATATGGAATGGGCTGGTATCGAACGCTTTGAGAGTGGCGATACCGATGTCGTGCCACAGCTCAGCCGTCTGAAGGACGCCGGTGCCGATGCCCTGCTGATGGTGGCCAATGTGTCTCCCTCCGCCCAGGTGGTGAAGTCCCTGGACCGTATGGGCTGGGACGTGCCCATTGTTTCCCACTGGGGCCCGGCCGGCGGTCGTTTCAGTGAACTGGCCGGCGAGAACGCTGACAGGGTCCACTTTATTCAGACCTTCACTTTTGTGGAGAACCAGCAGGGCAAGGGTGCCGATGTCCTGGCGGCGTTGAAGGAAAAGTATCCCGAGATCCAGAGCCTGGCGGACGTTACCCCGGCGGTGGGCATCGCCAACGCCTATGACGCCATGCACCTGACCGCGCTGGCCATCGAGAATGCCGGCAGCACCGAGGGTCCTGCCATCCGTCAGGGTTACTACGACATCGAGTCCTACGAGGGGCTGATCAAGACCTACCAGTCGCCCTTCTCACCGGATCAGCACGACGCCGTGGGTCCGGAAGACTATGTGTTCACGCATTTTGTGGATGGTCAGATCGTACCCCTCGACCTGTAACACCCCTGATCGATAGGCCCCGTAGCCGGTCGGGCCTGACCCGGCCGGCGGAGGACACCACATGATTACCGCAAGCATCATCAGTGGCCTGGGCATGGGCAGCATGTATGCCCTGCTGGCCCTGGGTTTCCACATCACGTTTATTGTGTCCCGCACCGTCAACTTCGCCCAGGGCAGCGCGATGATGGTGGGTGCCGTGCTGGGATACACCTTCTGCATCACGCTTGGCTTGCCCTGGATTGTCGCGGCTGCCCTCGCCCTGGGCCTGTGTGCGATCTACGGCCTGGCCATCGAGCGTTTCCTCGTGCGTCCTTTCCATAGCCGGGACTCCGAAGCCTGGCTGATGGCCACCGTGGCGGGTGGTCTGCTGGTGGATAACCTGGTCATGTTCACCTTCGGCAAGGAGCCGCGCCGCTTCCTGCTGGAGCCGGTGGATATCCGCCTGGAGCTGTTCGGCACCGGGGTCGACCTGATGCAGCTGATCATTCCGGCGGTGGTCGCAGTCATCGTGGTGGCACTGATTCTGATCCGACGCTACACGCGACTGGGCAAGGTGTTGGGCGCCACGGTCCAGAACCCGTCGGCGGCTCGAATGATGGGTATCCATGTGAACCGGGTCGTGGCGGTGTCGTTTGCCATCTCCACGGTGTTTGCCGGTATCGCCGGACTGTTGATCGCCCCGCTGGTGAGCGTGCATTCCGAGATGGGTACGCTGTTTGGCCTCAAGGCCTTCGCGGTCGCCATCCTGGGCGGTATTGCCAGTGCCAATGGCGTGGTGATGGCCGGCCTGCTGTTCGGTCTGGCGGAAGCGCTGATCATAGTCTATCTGGGCTCGACGGTGGCCCAGATTGTGACCTTTTCCCTGGTGATCGTTGCCCTGGCCATCCGGCCCAACGGTCTGTTCGGGACCAGAACGCTGGTGAAAGTATGACGGTTTCGACAAGACCCTGGCTGGCGCCGGGGCTGCTGATGTTGCTGGCGCTGGTGACCACCGTACTGTCGTTCACCCTCGGTGGATACGGGCTGCTGGTGCTGACACTGATTGCCCTGACCACTACCGTATGCAGTGGCCTCAATATCCTGATTGGTCTCAGTGGTCAGATCTCGTTTGGTCACGTGGCTTTCTACGCCATTGGTGCCTACATCTCGGCACTGATGACCATGGCTGGCCTGCCCCTTCCCCTGGCCATGGTCACCGCCGCCATGGCGACCGCGATTGTCGGCGCGCTGCTGGCATTGCCCGCGGTGAGGGTCAGTGGGCCCTACCTGGCGATGGTGACCATCGCCTTTGGCTTTATCATTCACCACGGCCTGATCGAATGGCGATCCGTGACCGGCGGTGCCAATGGTCTGGCCGGCGTCCCCATGCCGGAGACCGGGCCGCTACCGGCGGATACCGGTCTGGCAGTGATGGCCTGCGCATTGATGGTGATGTCGCTGGTGTTCTTTCATCGTCTGGCGGGCAGTGGCTGGGGACGCGCCATCCGTTCGGTCAAGGCCACGGAGATCGCGGCCCGCTCCCTGGGCTTCAGCCCGTTGCAGACCAAGACCCTGGCTTTTGCCCTGTCGGCCCTGTTTGCCGGCGTGGCCGGGTCCTTGCTGTCGCCGCTGATGATGTTCATTAACCCGGAGTCCTTTCCCTTCACCCAGTCGATCCTGTTTGTACTGGCAGTGATTGTAGGGGGTGCCGGTACGGTGTTCGGACCGTTGCTGGGGGCCATCCTGATCGTGCTGGTGCCGGAACTGCTGTCCAGTATGGCGGAGATGCGGCTGCTGCTGTTCTCCGGTGTCTTGCTGGCGGTGTTGTGGATCGCGCCTACCGGGGTGTTGGGTGTGTTGCAGGCCCGGTTTGCCCGACCCGCCAGGCTCACCCCATCTGAGCGGCCAGACCAGCAACGCCTTGCGGATTTCCTCACCCGTCACGGGCCGGATGCCGGTCTGGTGGTGGAAGACATCGGTATCCGTTTTGGTGGCGTGCAGGCTGCGGACAGGGTGAGCTTCAGCGCCCCGCCCGGGTCGGTCACCAGCATTATCGGCCCCAATGGCGCCGGCAAGACCACCGTGCTGAATATGGTCAGTGGCTTCTATGCCCCGGACACCGGCCGGATCACCCTGGACGCGGACCTGGCTGGCCTGCCGGCCTGGAAAATCGCCCGGGCGGGCATTGGCCGGACCTATCAGACCACCCAGCTGTTTGCCGGAATGACCGTGCTGGAGAACCTGCTGGCCGGTATGCAGCAGGGACGGCTGGGGGGGTGCTGGCGCCGACCGGATCCGGACCAGGTGGCCCTGGCCATGGACCTGCTGGCCCTGGTGGGTTACCGGGGCCCGGTGCACACACCGGCTGAGGCCCTGCCCCATGTGGACCGCCGTCTGGTGGAGATTGCCCGGGCCCTGGCCCTTGCGCCCCGGGTGCTTTTGCTGGATGAGCCGGCGGCGGGACTGAGCCGTGCCGACACCGATCGGGTGTCCGACCTGCTGAGGACCATTGCTGGTTATGGCATCGCCGTGATCCTGGTGGAGCACGACATGACCATGGTGATGTCGGTGTCCGATCGCATCCTGGTGCTGGACTCCGGCCGTCCCATTGCCTGGGGTGCACCGGAGGAGGTGCGCGCCAACCCCGATGTGGTGCGGGCCTACCTGGGCAGTACCGATTACCAGGCACCGCCCCGACCGGAACCCTGGGACGGCAGCCGCGATGCCACCCTGTTCGTCAAGGGTCTGGTGATCGACTACGGCGCCGCGCCGGTGGTGGAGGGTGTCAGCCTGGTGGTGAATCCCGGGGAGCTGATCGCCATCCTTGGCGCCAATGGCGCCGGCAAGTCCAGCATCCTGCAGGCCATCGCCGGCCTGCATCCGGCCTCCGGTGGCTCGGTGGTGCTCAATAACGAGAGTATCGAAAGCCTCGATGCGGCCCGTATCGCGGGTAAAGGCCTGGCCCTGGTACCGGAGGGCCGCCAGGTATTCCCGGAGCTGAGCGTGCGGGACAACCTGCTGATGGGGGCCTATACCCGGACGGATCAGGGCAACCTGAACCAGGATATCGAACGTATCCTGGAACGTTTCCCACGCCTGAGGGACCGTATCGACAGTCCTGCCGGGCTGTTGTCCGGTGGCGAGCAGCAGATGGTGGCCATCGGCCGTGGCCTGATGGCGAAGCCGTCGATCCTGCTGCTGGACGAACCCTCCCTGGGGCTGGCGCCGGCCATGGTGGCGGAACTCTACGATGCGCTGGCGGCACTGCGGGATGAGGGGGTTACCCTGCTGCTGGTGGACCAGATGGCCAACCTGGCCTTGCAGGTGGCGGACCGGGCCTATGTGCTGGAGACCGGACGCGTGGTGCACTCCGGCAGCGCCGAAGACCTGCGTAACGACCCCGAACTGGAAGCCGCCTACCTGGGAGAGAATGTGGCGTGACAGCGATCCAATTCATCAACCTGCGCCTGCCGGAGCGCCCGCAACAGCTCGCTGGACTGAAGGTGGAAGATGGCCGGTTCGTCAGTGATTTCAGTCCAGGGGCGTCACCTGAAACCGTCGACCTGGCGGGCCACCTGGTGCTGCCGGGGCTGATCGAGACCCACATCCATCTGGACAAGGCCTGCATCATGGATCGCTGTCGGCTCAGCGAAGGCACTCTGGAAGAAGCAGTGTCCAGCACCAGTCAGGCCAAGGCCGGGTTTACCGAGTCTGATGTCTACCAGCGGGGGGCCAGGATCCTGGAACAGGCCATCACCCAGGGCACCACCCATATGCGCACCCATGTGGAACTGGACCCGGGCATCGGCCTGACCGGTTTCCACGCCATTCGACGGCTGCAGAAAGACTATGCCTGGGCCATCGGCCTGGAGATCTGCGTGTTTCCCCAGGAAGGGCTGCTGAACAATCCGGGCACCGAGGCGCTTTTGTGTGAGGCCCTGGAGAGTGGTGCGACCGTGCTGGGGGGCTGCCCCTATATGGACAGCGATCCCCTGGGTCAGATCCGCCGGCTGTTCGAACTGGCCCGGCACTATGACTGTGACCTGGACCTGCACCTGGATTTCGACCTGAACCCGGAGGGCATGACGATTCCGGAGGTGATCCGCTGCACCTGTGAATATGGCTGGCAGCACCGTGTCACCATTGGCCACGTCACCAAGCTGTCGGCGTTACCATCGGAGACCTTCCTGGAAACCGCCCTGGCCCTGGCCGACGCCGGCGTTCAGGTTACGGCCTTGCCCGCCACCGACCTGTTCCTGACCGGACGTGACGCCAGCCATAACGTGCCCCGGGGTGTGGCGCCACTGCCGAAACTCCATGAGTGCGGTGTCACCTGTTCCCTGTCCACCAACAATGTGGGCAACCCGTTCACCCCGTTCGGCGACGCCTCGCTGATCCGACAGGCCAACCTGCTGGCCAACGTCTGTCACCTGGGAACACCGGCGGAGCTGGCCCGTTGCCTGGCCTGGGTGTCGGAGGAATCCGCGAGGATGATCCGCCTGCCAGACTATGGACTGGCGCCGGGCTGCCATGCTGACTTCCTGGTGGTGGATGTCCGTACGCCGGCGCATGTAATTAGTGAGCTGGGTCAACCGCTGATGGGGTTCAAGGCCGGGCGACAGACCTTCGAGCGTTCCCCGGCCATGCTGTTACGCCCCTGAACCGAAAGACCGGCTATCTACGGCTGGCGTCAGACGCTGGCAAGCACCGCCTTGAGGTCTATTTCCCGCTGCTGGTCGTCATCCAGGGCCAGCTCCGCCTCCAGATGATCCAGATGGTGTTCCATCAGTTTCACCGCCCGCTCCCCATCGCCCGTCTTCAGGGCCTCCAGGATATGACGGTGCTCATCGTGCTGGCAGGTGGGCTCGTCGTTGCGCTGGTAGAGGGCGACAATCAGCGAACTGCGTACCATCAGGTTTTCCAGGATGTCCGCCAGTACACTGTTGCCACTGATCTTTGCCAATAAGCGATGAAAGGCACTCAATTCCCCCACGATAGCCCGGCGGTCACTGTCCCGGGTGGCCTTTGCTTCAGCCTTCATGTGGGCATCCACCTGGCGGGCGAACCTGCGCATGCGCTCCGGGGTGATTGACGCCACAATCGCCCCTTCGATGGCACGACGGGCCACGAAGATCTCCCGGGCCTCACGGGCTGTGGGCTGGGACACATGGGCGCCACGGTTGGGCTCGATGGTGACGATCTTCTGCAGGGCCAGGCGCTGTAGCGCGGCCTGTACGTGGTTGCGGTTGGCCTTGAGGGAATCGACGATCTGGGCTTCCACCAGACGGGTGCCGGGGGGCAGCAGGTGCTGGGCAATGGCCCGGGACAGGGATTCGATAATCCGTTCGACTTCCTTCTGTTTACGGGTGTGTAGCGGGGTGCCCATGGGTTGTTGGTTCACTGGTCCGTTGGAATAAAAGGATCGGCGTGCGTGCCGCATTATCGCTAGCAATCTATCTGCTTCGTATTATCTTCCCCCGACGGCTCAAGCGCAAACCCCCGGCCCTCCCTGGGGCACGACTGCTTCCTGATAGTGCATGCATAAGTGAAGGACCTGATCATGACGCCGGCTATAGACCGGTCATGGCTCTGCATGGAACCTTTATATTTATGATTTAAATAGGGTTTTTTGGACTTTGAAAAGGCGACATATCCTTGGCTTATCGATTGCATGCACTTTGGTAACTATTCATACCATGGAGCATGCAAAATGAATCGTCGGGACTTTCTCAAGGGCGCCACATCGCTTTCCGTCGGGGCCAGCATACTGCCACTGTTCAAGGTACTGCCGGCTTCCGCCGCCAGTCAGGAGACCGCTGTGGTGGTGATGGGCGGTACCATCAACAGCCTGGATATCCACCGCAGCGGGACCAACCGCGACAGCTACCAGGTGGCGATCAACTGCTACGACCGGCTGGTGTCCTTCGGTACCAAGCAGATGCCGGACGGCTCCCTGAGCTATGACTACAGCAATGTGCAGCCGGAACTGGCGGAATCCTGGGAAATCAGCGATGACGGTACGGTGATGACCTTTATCATTCGCGAAGGCGCCACGTTCTGGGACGGTAAGCCGGTTACCGCCCATGACGTAAAGTGGTCCCTGGACCGGGCGGTCTCCCTGGGTGGCTTCCCGACGGTCCAGATGAAGGCGGGTCGCCTGTCCTCGCCGGAGCAGTTCGAGGCGGTGGACGACCGCACCTTCCGTATCACCCTGCCGTTCTCTTCCAAACTGGCACTGCCGGACCTGGCCACGCCCATCCCCATCATCATCAACTCGGAAGTGGCGAAAGCGAATGCCACCGGGGACGATCCCTGGGCCACCGAGTACCTGCACCGAACTCCGGCCGGTTCCGGCGCCTATAAGGTGGCCCGCTGGGATGCCGGTCAGCAACTGGTGTATGAGCGCAACGACAACTGGGCCGGTGGTCCGGTACCGGGGTATGCGCGGGTTATCCTGCGGGAAGTGCCCGCCCAGTCCACCCGGCGCGCGCTGATCGAACGGGGCAGTGTCAGCGTGTCCCAGAACATTCCCAACAAGGATGCCAAGGAACTGGCCAGCAAGCCGGGAGTGAAAGTGGTCAGCACACCGATTGAGAACTGCATCTTCTCCCTGTGCACCAACGTTGACTTCGAGCCGTTCAAGGACAAGCGGGTGCGTCAGGCCGTGGCCTGGTCGATCCCCTACGAGAAAATCTTCGAGCAGGCCGCCTATGAGCAGGGTGTGCCCATGTGGGGCGGTACCCCCACCGTGGACGAAATCAGCTGGCCGCAGAAGTCTCCCTACTCCCGGAATGTAGAGAAGGCAAAGGTCCTGCTGGCGGAAGCGGGCTACGAGGATGGCTTCGATGTGCCGCTGTCCTTCAACCTGTCCCACGCCGACTGGGCGGAACCGGCAGCACTGCTGATCCAGCAGGGGCTGGCGGACATTGGCATCAATGCCACCATCGAGAAGATCCCCGGTGCCAACTGGCGCACCATCGCCCTGGTGGAGAAGAAACTGCCCCTGCACCTGGAGAACTTCGGCGGCTGGCTGAACACCCCGGACTATTACTTCTACTGGGCCTATATCAAGGGCAACCTGTTCAACTCCTACAACTACGACAATCCGGAAATGGCCAAGCTGGTGGACAACACCCTGGATATGGCCATGGACCACCCGGATTACGCCCCCAATGTGAAGCGCATGATCGAGCTGGCCTTCGACGAGATCCCGCGGATCCCGCTGTGGCAGCCGACCCTGAATGTGGCGCTCAACGAATCGGTGGGGGGCTACGAGTACTGGTTCCATCGCCAGATGGACATCCGTGCCCTGAAGCCCGTCTGACTGGATCCACAGGAGCGTTCCCTTGTCACCCATATGGCTGAAAGTGCGCAGCGTTGTTCTGCGCCTGTTGCAGGCGGTACCCACCGTATTCGGTATCCTGGTGGTGTGCTTCCTGCTGACCCGCGCGCTGCCGGGGGATCCGGCGGCGTACTTCGCCGGCCCCATGGCGGATGAGGCCTCTATTGAAGAGGTGCGCCGCAACCTGGGGCTCGACCAGCCGCTGCCCATGCAGTTTCTCACCTATGTGAAAGACCTCGCCCAGGGAGACCTGGGCATGGCGGTGTCCACCGGACAGCCGGTAATGTCGGAGCTGGCCAATCGCCTGCCGGCGTCCCTGGAGCTGACCCTGGGGGCGCTGCTGCTGTCATTCATCATTGCCGTGCCACTAGGGGTGCTGGCGGCCACCCGGCCCAATACCTGGATCGACCATCTTTGCCGGTTCCTGGTGACCGCCGGGGTCTCGCTGCCCACGTTCTTTACCGGGCTGGCGCTGATGTATGTGTTCTATTACCTGCTGAGCTGGGCCCCCGCCCCCATGGGCCGGCTGGATATGATGTACCTGCCACCGGAGCCGGTGACCGGGTTCCTCACCATTGACGCCATCATCGCCGGTGAGTGGGAGATTCTGGGGGCGGCCCTGGCGCAACTGGCGCTGCCGCTGATCACCCTGGCCCTGTTCACCCTGGCGCCCATCGCCCGCATGACCCGGGCCGCCATGCTGCAGACCCTGTCCAGTGACTTCGTGCGTACCGCCCGGGCGGCCGGCCTCAGCGGGCGCCGGGTGCTGGTGACCTACGCCTTCCGCAACGCCCTGCTGCCGGTGGTGACCACCCTGGGCATGGTGTTTTCCTTTGTCCTTGGGGCGAATGTACTGGTGGAGAAGGTCTTTGCCTGGCCCGGCATTGGCTCCTTCGCGGTGGAGGCGCTGGTGGTCTCGGACTACGCCGCGGTGCAGGGCTTTGTGCTGTCCATGGCCTTGCTGTTCGTGGCCCTGAACCTGCTGATTGATGTGATCTATACCCTGATTGATCCCCGCGTGGGCGAGGAGGCCTGAGATGACCAGTATGAGCACACCCGCCTCCCCGACACTGGAAGGCCCGCCCCGCACCAGCTACTGGCAGCACCTGCGCCACGTGGCCTCGGAAAACCCCGTGACCGGGCTGGCCTTCGGGCTGTTCGCCCTGTTCATCGGCATGGCCCTGTTTGGCCCCTACCTGGTGCCCTACGATCCATTGAATACCGGCGTGGGGCCGGCGCTGCAGGCGCCGAGCACCGCCCACTGGTTCGGTACCGACCAGCTTGGGCGGGATGTCTTCTCCCGGGTGGTGGTCGCCACCCGACTGGATCTGATGATTTCGGTATCGGCGGTGGCCATCTCCTTTGTGCTGGGCTCCATCATGGGGTCGTTCGCCGGCTACTTCGGTGGCTGGACCGACCGCATCACCGGCCGGGTGGTGGACACCATCATGGCCTTTCCGCTGTTCGTGCTGGCCATGGGTATTGTGGCAGCGGCGGGCAACACGGTGGAGAACATTGTCTACGCCACCGCCATCATCAACCTGCCTTTCTACGCCCGCATGGCGAGGGCGGAGGTGAGCATTCGCCGTAATGCCGGTTTCGTGCAGGCGGCGCGGCTGTCCGGTAACTCCGAGCTGCGGGTGCTGTTCGGCCATATCTTCCCCAACACCCTGCCGCCGATGATGGTGCAGATTTCCCTGAACATGGGGTGGGCCATCCTCAATGCCGCCGGCCTGTCATTCATCGGTCTGGGCGTGCAACCGCCGGCCCCGGAGTGGGGCATCATGGTGGCCGAAGGGGCCAACTTCATTATCTCCGGCGAGTGGTGGCTGGTGATCTTCCCGGGCATGGCCCTGATGCTGGCGGTGTTTACCTTCAACCTGATCGGTGATGGTCTGCGGGATCTGGTGGATCCCCAGCGCCGTACCTGAGGATCCCGGCTATGAGAGACACTTCAACCATACCATTGCTGGATGTCCGGCACCTGAGCGTGGATTTCGTCACCCGCAAGGGCACGATTCGTGCTGTCGACGACATCTCCGTGGCCGTGGGCAAGGGTGAGACACTGGGTATTGTCGGTGAGTCCGGCTCCGGCAAGTCGGTCACCTCCTACGCCGTAATGCGCATCCTTGACCGGGCCGGATGCATCGCCGGCGGCAGCATCACCTACGGCGGTATGCCGCTGCACAAGGCCCGGGAAAAAGACATGCGGGACATTCGTGGTCGCGAAATCTCGATGATCTTCCAGAACCCACGGGCGGCCCTGAACCCGATCCGACGTATCGGTCAGCAGGTGGCGGACGTACTGATCGAGCACAACCAGGCCACCCGGGGTAACGCCCGGGAAAAAGCCATCGAAATGCTCCAGGCGGTGAAAATCCGCGACCCGGAGCAGCGCTACAACGCCTACCCCTTCGAACTGTCCGGCGGCATGTGCCAGCGGGTGGTCATCGCCATCGCACTGGCCTGTCGGCCTCGCCTGCTGATTGCCGACGAGCCCACCACCGGGCTGGATGTGACCACCCAGAAGGCGGTGATGGACCTGATTGTCGAGCTCACCCGCGAGTACGACATGTCCACCATCCTGATCACCCATGACCTGGGACTGGCGGCGGCCTACTGCGACCGGCTGGTGGTGATGCAGACCGGCAGGATTATCGAGGCTAACGTCTCGGCGGAACTGTTCCACGGGCCCCGCCAGGACTACACCCGACAATTGCTGCAGGCGACGCCCCACCGGGACTCCCACGTGCGCGACCTGTTGCCGCCGGCGATGAAGGCCCAGGCCATGCCGCTGCCGGAGGAACACAGGACCGGTGAGCCGATTCTCACGGTCAGCAATCTGCGCAAGCAGTTTGGTAAGCCCGGGTCCGACGGTAGCCATCTGGCGGTCAGGGACCTGTCGTTCCAGATCCGCGAAGGCGAGAGTCTGGGGCTGGTGGGGGAAAGTGGCTGCGGTAAGTCCACCACTTCCGCCATGATCATGCGACTGCTGGATACCAGTGGTGGCCGCATCGAATTCCTTGGTGAGGATATCGCGCCCGTCCCGGCGTCGAAATTCGCCGCCCATCCGCTGCGGGGGAAACTGCAGATGGTGTTCCAGGACCCCACCGACAGCCTGAATCCCCGCTGGAGCGCGGCCCAGTCCATCGGTGATCCCATTCGTCGGCTCACGCCGGCCATGGGCCGCAGGGACCGGGATCAGCGGGTGATCGAACTGGCCGGCCTGGTGGGTCTGCCGGTGCACCTGCTGGACCGCTTCCCCCACCAGCTCTCCGGGGGCCAGAAGGCCCGCGTGGGCATCGCCCGGGCCATTGCCCTGGAGCCCAAGCTGCTGATCCTGGATGAACCCACCGCCGCCCTGGATGTCTCGGTGCAGGCGGTGGTGCTCAACCTGCTGGAGGACCTGAAACATCGTCTGGGGATGAGCTACCTGTTCATCAGCCACGATCTCAACGTGGTGCGCCTGCTGTGTGATCGCATCATGGTGATGCAGAACGGCGAGGTGGTGGAGGAAGGCGACGCCGGCCAACTGCTGGACGCCCCTGCCACCGATTACACCCGTACCCTGCTGGCGGCGATTCCCCACCCACCGGAAACCATCCCGGTCGTTGAGGAAGGCAGGCTATGACCCGGCTTCCCCTGCAACCGGAGCGTGCCGGCAAGGGCACCGTGGTGGACAGTATCGTGCAGACCCTGGCGGACGACATCATCAGTGGTCGCCTGACGCCGGGCACCAAACTGGATGCCCAGGCCATGGCCCAGCGGTTCGGCGTGTCCCGCACACCGATCCGGGAAACCTTCGGTCATCTGGCGGCCATGGGGCTGGTGACCCACCGCCCCAACCGGGGAGTGATTGTCGCCACCCTGTCACCCGATGCCCTCAGTGATCTCTATGAAGCCATGGCCGAACTGGAAGCGGCGCTGGCCCGGCTGGCGGCCCTGCGCATGAATAGCGACCAACGCCAGGCCCTGCTTGAACTGCACCAGGAGTCCGTTCACCTGGTACGGGATGGCACTGCCGATGACTATGCCCGTTACAATCAGCGTTTCCACGCCCTGATTTTCGAAGGTGCCCAGAGCAGTCAACTCCAGCAGCTGGCGGAAGCCACCCGGCACCGGCTGGCGCCGTTCCGCCGGGCCCAGTTCCGCCTCACCAACCGGGTCAGCAAGTCCTGGGAGGAACACGACGCCATTGTCCGAGCCATCCTGGCCGGTGACGCCGACGGCGTGGCCCGCCTGATGCGCCTGCATGTGCAGACCGTCAGCGCCATGTCCGCTGAATTTGTGGCAGAGCACCAGTTGCCAATGGGTACCCGGGGAGAGACCAGCCCATGAAGGCCCAGTCCACCGCTGGTGTGATCTGCACACCGGACGCCCGCGCCACCGAAGCGGGTATGGCAATCCTCAATGCCGGTGGCACTGCCATCGATGCCGCCACCACTGCCGGAGCGGTGCTGTCCGTGGTATGCCCCCATATGACCGGACTCGGTGGCGATGCCCTGTGGTTGCTCAGCGATGGTCGACAGGTGGATACCCTGCTGGGGCTGGGACAGGCCGGCCGGCGGCTGCCGGACGACGGCGCCATTGCCACCCGGGGACCGGCTTCGGCGGCCACTACCGCCGGTGCGCTGAGGGGCTGGTCCCTGGCCCATGAGTGGAGCCAACATCGCTGGGGTTCCGCCATGACCTGGCCGGATCTGCTGGCGCCGGCCATTGTCCTGGCCCGGGATGGCTACGAGGTTTCCGGCAACCAGGCCTTCTGGCAGCATCAGCGCCGTGATCTGATCCGCGACCTGCCGGACCTGACCGCCCTGTGCTGTGACGCCCGGGGTGAACTCCTGCCGGAAGGTACCCGGGTAACCCGGCGTGAACTGGCTGGCACCCTGGAACACCTGGCCCGGGCCGGTATCGAAGACTTTTACGAAGGCGAACTGGCCACCTCGCTGGCGGAAGGGTTCGCACGACTCGGCAACGGCCTGACCCGGGACGACCTGATCCGCACGGAGGCCTGGCACAGTGAGCCCCTGAGCATCCGCTACCGGAGTGGCACCCTGTACAACTTCCCGCCGCCCAGCCAGGGCCTGTACACCCTTAGTGCCCTGAACGCCCTCAACTTTGTGGATTTGCCTGCGTTGGAGAATGGTGGCCCGGACTACGTCCATTACCTGGTGGAGGCCATCAAGGCCCAACTCAAGCAACGAAACCGTCAGCTCTGCGACCCTGCCGGTGGTACCCTGGACACCCGTCGCCTGCTCAGCCGCGAACGGGCAGCGGTAAACTACGCCGCCATTGATCCGCAGGTGGCGGTGCCCTGGCAGGAGGAAGGCCGACCAGCCGATACCGTCTGGCTGGCGGCCACCGACGCCGAAGGCCGTACCGCCTGCCTGATGCAGAGCCTGTTCCACGATTTTGGCTCCGGCTGCATGGTGGGCGATACCGGCATCCTCTGGCTTAACCGGGCCGCCGGCTTCCACCCGGACCCGGCCCATGCCAACGCCTGGGCTCCGGGGAAGCGACCGGCCCACACCCTTAACCCTTCGGCTTACCTGGCGGACGATGGTCGACAGTTTTACTTCGGCACCCAGGGTGGCGACGGCCAGCCCCAGACCCAGATGGTTCTGGCCACCCAACTGGTGGACTACCGGCAGCCCATTGACCGTGCACTGAAGGTGCCCCGCTTCCTGCAGGGGCGCAGCTTCTTCGGCAGCAGCGAAAACCTCAAGCTGGAACGGAACATTCCGCCCGCCGTCGGCGAGGTGCTGATGCAAAAGGGCCACGCTATAGAATGGATCCCCGAGCTCAGCCCCTTCACCGGTCTGGCCGGCGCCATTGCGGTATACCCGGACGGCTGCCGGGAAGCCATGCACGACCCCCGCGGGGAAGGCACCGCGCTGGGTCAGTAATCACTCACTCTCATTGAAAAGCAACCGTTAAAAGGAAACACCATGGACATGATCATCGCCTGCTCCGCCCTGGGAATCGTCGCCGGCATACTGGCCGGCATGCTGGGGATAGGCGGCGGCGTCGTCATCGTGCCAGCCCTGGTGCTGATACTCTCGGCCCAGGGATTCCCGCCGGAATTCATCGTGATCACGGCGGTGGCCACCTCCCTGTGCACCATCATCTTCACCTCGGTTTCAGCCGCCCGGGCCCAGATCAAACGCAAAGCGGTGGACTGGACCATTTTCAAACTATGGGCGCCCACGGTGGTGGTGGGCAGTTTCCTCAGCGGCTTTATCGCCGCCCGCCTGCCAGCGGTCGTATTGGAGATCGGTATCGCGGTGTTCCTGCTGGTGATCTCCCTGATCATGCTCAGCCGCTGGGTACCGGACCCGGCCCGCACCATGCCCGGCAGGGCCGGCACCACCGGCCTGGGTCTGTTCAGCGGCGTGCTATCCGGCCTCGCCGGCATCGGTGGCGGCAATGTGATGGTGCCGCTAATGGTGTTCTTCAACGTCCCCATGCAACGGGCCGTGGCCACCTCCAGCACCCTGGGCTTCCCGCTGGCAGTGGTGGGCACGCTGGGCTACGTCATCTCCGGCTGGGGCCAGTCCCCGGCGGACTGGTCCCTGGGTTACGTCTACCTGCCGGCGGTGGCACTGATTGCCGTGTTCACGGTGCTGCTGGCCCCGGTGGGTGTGTCCCTGAGCCACAAGATCCCGGCGCCAACCCTGAAACGGTGTTTTGGCGGGTTGCTGCTGGTGGTGGCGGGGCGGATGTTGGTTAATGCGTTGTGAGAGACCGTCGGACGCTGACTCAGCGGTTATGTCACCGCGTATGAACACCGTGACCAGACAATGATCTTCTGTCGAGGCAACTCGATCTTTTCATTCGGCTGCCCCGCCAGGTTATTCTGAAATAACCTGATCGATATGACGACACCAGGCGTCGCTGTCCCTTGCCGGCACATCCGGTTGTCCACGAATACCGAGTTTGAACTCGACTACCGACTTCCATTCCTCCGAGCCGACATCTGGACCATGTCCATGACCGTCGCCGGTGGGGACTTCCGCCTCGACGGTTTCATACCAGGCCTCGCTGCACAGTGCGGTCGAATCCGATGCCGAACGATCGTCACCATTGCCAACCGCACAGCCGGTGGCAGAGGCGAGGAACAGTCCGGCCCACAACAGGGTTCCCTTGGCAGAGTATTTCATTGGCTGATCCTTCGGGTGTCTGGAAGGGGCGATAGTTCCAGTTTAGCGGATGCCTGTGGCTTTCCCATCCAGACTCAACTGGTTCTTCTCCGTCCAGTATGCCTGCAGGCCTTCCTCTCCCTTTTTGCTGGCCCAGTTGGTCAGGGTGTCCCGCTCGCCCTGGAAGTCATAATAGGGAACGCCGAATCCGCAGGAGGTCTGCACAAGCTCGATATCCAGATCAAAAATCTGCCGCGCCCCGAGATAGTCCGGGAACTGGTCGACAAGCTCGTCCCAGCTATCGTCTCTCGGGTGAATCACATCCGTCCTGCCATAGACCCTGAGAATCAGGGGCTGCTTGTCAAAGGAGCAGAACATGATCGTCATGCGGCCATTCTCCAGCACATGGGCAGCGGTTTCATTGCCGCTGCCGGTCAGGTTCAGCCAGATCAGCCGGTCGGGGCCCAGTATCCTCAGGCTGTCCATGCCCTTTGGCGAGACGTTCACAAACCCCTCGGCGCCAGCGGACCCGACAAAGAACAGGTGCTGGGCATTGATAAAATCCGTATGCTCCGGGAGCAGTTCCTCGAACTGTTTTGCCACGGTGTTACCTCCTTTGTATAGCGAACTCCGGTGTACGTGTCGGCTGTGTCGGACACCTCTATGTGTGGGTTATACCATTGGTTTCAGTCGATTTCATGAATGGTGTAGTGCCTTTCTATGCTGGCTGCGGCTCGCCCCCAATTCGAATTCTGTACCCGATGTTGGTGAGCTTCAAACGCCTGACGGTCAATAAACTCCTCGTAGACGTGGAAAATTGTCGATACTTCAGAGTCCTGGTTGACGTCAAAGATCAGGCATCCTGGCTCCTTCCGGGTCAACTCAATGTGGACTGGCAGCTCCTGAAGGACTGGTTCGAGATCATGAAGCGGGACAACGATGTGCCCTCTCAGAACTATTCCTGGCATTTGGATGGCCCATGCCCAAGGCAAAGCAAGGCCATGGGTTCCAGTTTCGGAGATAGCTTGAATACCTCCGTGGCCCTGGTGTTATCGAATCCCGCAACCAGAACACAGCCGAGCTCAAGGTCGGTGGCATGGAGGTGAACATTCTGGGTCAATGCGCCGGTTTCCATATAAACGTATCGTTTGCCCCGTTCCCCTACAGGTGGCTGGGATTCGAAGTGTCGAACGGTACCGGCCAGATCGGCGACAACGCCTATCACGATAGCGGACTCCGCCAGCCATGGCTGATCGCCAATACCCACGGACTGCATGGTTTCATCCGATGGCAGTCTGCCCACAAGGCGCAACGAATGGCTGTCGCCAAGGTAGTCATAGACTCCTGGTTCCAGCCCCTCAACACGACGGACCAGTACGCGGAGTTGCAGGGGATACAGACCACCGGCGGACGGCGTTGTCCGCTTGCCGTCCGATCGCGTCACTCCCTGTGCGGACCACAGTAACCGAGACAGGTGTTGTAAGGGGATGGGTGAGTCTGAGTATTCGCGAATGCTTTGGCGGGTTCTGGTGCACTCGACCAGCGAATGGTCGCCCTGTGTATCTGGTGCCGGTAAGTCCAATATCACCTTCTGACCTCCCTGCGTCTGGCGTTCGTACGGATGAAGAATCGATTTCAGGTTGGATGGATCTGCCCTTTTCTTCGTGAATCTCTGGCACACCCCATTGTGATCAGCCTATGAAATCGGACATGGCGCGGCTGTGGGCCTTGTCCTCCGTTTCTAGGCCAGCCTTCACTCCCTGCCTGTTTCGCTCCGGCTGGTTCTGGCTAGCCTTCAGCTTGCCGGTCAACGTCTCAATCTCGATTTCGATGCCTACAATCGCCTGAACCAGGCGCTCGGTGAAATCTGAAGGCGCGTCGTCCACCGCCCAAGGCTCGTCCATCTCCGCCTCGTGCTGCTTTGTGAGCTGTCGAAGGTGCTGATGCAGCCATGCCGGGTCTTCGACGCTCCGGGCACGCCCCTCCGCATGGACAGCCAGATAGTTCCAGGTTGGTACAACCCGGCCGGTCTCCTCCTTGGTTGGGTACCATGACGGCGAAACGTATGCATCAGGTCCCTGGAATACGACAAGGACCCGGGCGCCGTGTTGCAGGCGCTGCCAGACCGGATTCTTACGTGCTACATGGCACTGTAAAAGGCCGAGAGATCCGTTGTCCGTATCGCTCAGGTGGAAAGGAACGTGGTTTGCCTCAATGCCTTCCCCGTCTGCGACAACTAACAGGCCAAAACCATACTCGCGGATATACTGGTGAAGCTGCTGGTTGCTGGCTTCTTTAAAATGTTCAGGCACGTACATTGGTACCGGCTCCTTTCTGGCAGTCAGAGGTCATTTATCTGGTGCGGTTTCATCAACTGTTCCACGAGGTAAGGACTTTCGCATGTATACCCGATCCAGCCCCTGTTCGCTGCGGCGGTCGTATTCCTTATAGCCAATCCGGGCGTACAGCTCCCGGTTCTCCGACATCAGTGCGTTGGTGTACAGGTAGATCGAATCGTAACCCGCAGACCGGGCACGCTGCTCGGCGAATTCCAGAAGCGCCCGACCGACACCCTTGCCTTGCATCCCTGGATTCACGGCAATGTTGTCCAGCAAGAACCCTTCCCGGGTCTGGGCCAGAACCAGAACTCCCTGAATCTCCTGGTCTGCGACCGCGACAAAGACATCGCACTCTCGGACGACCTTGTGATAATCCTGCACCATTGGTCCCGGTGGACGGCCAATGCGCTCTTCATAGTGTCCGTAGGCATCCGCTACGCACTCTGCAACGGCCTCGGCATCTGCCTTGGCAGCACCCCGAATCCAAACCGCCTCTGCCCGATTATCCACGCTACTACCTGTTCTCCGTTGTTCATCCATTGATTGGAGGAGCCCATTAACCAAGGGCTGCTGGAATCGGTTATGTGCCTTCAGCACAACCACCGGCTTTCAGGACACGCCTGGTGGAAGCCGGAAATTTCTCCAGATGCGCGGCTGGACGAATCGGCCGGGGCACGAAATTACCGCCGCAGTTGGGGCACTGGTTGTTCAGGACGCCCGAGGCACAGGACCGGCAAAAGGTGCACTCGAAGGTGCAGATCACGGCCTCGGTGGACTCGGGCGGTAGATCCCTGTCGCAGCACTCACAGTTGGGTCTTAGTTCCAGCATTTGGCTCTCCTTGCTGACTCACAGCATCTCCGCCCTTTCATCCAGACATTCATCGGAGCCCATCTCGAACTCCCGGCAGATCCAGGGGCGATTCTCATAGATGGTACACAGGAATGTATCCCGATCCAGCGCGGAGCACCATCCATCTTCCAGGCGCCGCATGGTCTCACCACCCCACTCATCCCGGGCGATATGCCGCTCGGGAACGCCGGTGTCGGTAATCAGCAGGACCTCCAGACGGCAGCAACAGGCCCGGCAATTGGAGCAGGAGACTTCCGGCAGGCTTACGTCTTTTAGGGGAATCGTCATGAATCTACCGCCGTGCGTGCCTTCAGCTTGTGAGTATCCATCTGGCATTCGACCGAAGCGCCAGACCGGTACTGTAACAGGTGAGTGGCGACGGGGATTCAGGTCATGGCGGGTTGTGGCGAAAACCGACGGTCCCAGGTACGTTCCAGTGCCTCGAACAGGCTGTCGGTGGTCAGTGCCAGCAACCCGATCAGGATCGCGCCCTGTAGCACGTAGGCGGTATTGCCATTCACCAGCCCGGCAATGACCGGGTCGCCCAGTGTGCGGGCACCGATGGTGGAGCCGATGGCGGCGGTAGCGATGTTGATGGTCACCGAGGTACGAATGCCCGCCAGGATGACCCGACCGGCCAGGGGCAGTTCCACCCGGACCAGGACCTGCATCGGTGACATGCCCATACCCCTGGCCGCCTCCCGTACCGCCGGGTCGATGCCTTCCAGGCCCGCCAGGGTATTGCGCAGGATGGGCAGCAGGCCATAGAGGACCAAGGCCACGAGGATCGGCGCCTCGCCAAAGCCCAGCACCGGCACCGCCAGGGCCAGGACAGCAACGGGTGGGAAGGTCTGGCCAATGGATGCCACCTGACTGACCAGGGGCAGGAAATCCCGGCCCGACGGGCGGGTGGCGAAGATACCGCCGGCTACCGCAACAAGACTGCCGATAGCCGCTGAGATAACCACCAGCGTCAGGTGATTCTGCAGCAGGAACAGGAAGCTTTCCCGGTCATAGATCAATCGCTGCCTGTCCGGCTCCACCCAGTGAAAGAGCGGCTCCAGTACCGGCATGGCGGCGCTGAGCCCGCACAGCACCAGGGCGAGCAGTATGGAGGGTAGCCAGACGCGCATCAGGTACCTTCCTGTATAATGCGTTCGCGGCTGATCACACCGGTCTCCTGACCCTGGGCATTGAACACCGCCACCTGTGGCAGGTCCTGCCAGAGCATGATGGACAGGGCGAGGCGCAGGTTGTCGTCTTCCCTGACCCCCTCTGTCCCGGTCTCCGATGGCTTTGGTGAGCCATGGCGGGTCATCAGGTCGCGCACCGGTCGCAGGCTCATCAGCTTCAGGCCGCGATCCTGCTTGCCGACGAGGTTCTCCACGAACCCGGACGCGGGTCGGCGGAGGATACTCTCCGGCGTGTCATGCTGGAGAATGCGGCCCTGATCCATCACCGCAATCCGGGTGGCCAGCTTCAGGGCCTCATCGATATCGTGGGTGACGAACACCGTGGTCTTGCGGACCTGTTGTTGTATCCGCAGCATCTCCAGTTGCAGGTTCTCCCGGGTGATCGCGTCCAGCGCGCCGAAGGGCTCATCCATCAACAGGATGTTGGGGTCCGCCGCCAGGGCCCGGGCGACGCCTACCCGCTGGGCCTGGCCGCCGGACAGTTGCTGGGGATATTTACCGGCGTGGGTGGCCGGATCAAGATCCAGCAGGGTCATCAGCTCTTCAACCCGTGCATCGATCCGTTCTTTCGGCCACTTCAACAGCCGGGGCACCATGGCGATGTTGTGGGCCACGGTCCAGTGGGGGAACAGCCCGGTACCCTGGATGACGTAACCCATGTTCAGGCGTAACTGCTGGGGATTCATGGTGGCGATGTCCTCGCCATCCACCAGGATCTCACCGGAGCTGCGGGGCAACAGGCGGTTGATCATGCGAAGTGTGGTGGACTTGCCACAGCCGGAGCTGCCCACCAGTACGCAGACCTCCCCCGTCTCGATGGTCAGGTTGATGTTATCCACCGCAACGGCATCGCCAAAGCGTCGGGTGACATTCTTCAGTTCGATCATCCGGACGTTTCCTTTTCCATGTCAGGCCGTTGCCGGGGTCGGTCGTAGGCTGGCGGCCAGCATCGTCAGCAAGGCATCGGCCAGCAGCGCGAGGGCGATGGTCGGCAGGGCGCCGAGCAATACCAGATCCATGGCCGCCTGCCCCAGGCCCTGGAAGATGAAACTCCCGAACCCGCCGGCGCCAATCAGGGCCGCGACCGCTGTCAGGCCGATGGCCTGGATGGTGGTGATACGCACACCCTCGATCATCACCGGCAGCGCCAGTGGCAGCTTTACCTGGAAGAACAGCTGACGCTCGGTCATGCCCATGCCCCGGCCCGCGTCCACCAGATGCTCCGGCACGTCGGTAATCGCCACGAAGGTGTTGCGCACCATGGGCAGCAGGCTGTAGGCGATCAGCGCCAGCAGGGCCGGTGTCCAGCCAATGCCGCGGATACCCAGCGATTGCAATAGTGGGAACGCTGAAGACAGCGCGCTCAGCGGCGCAATGAGTAGCCCGAATACCGCCAGACTGGGAATGGTCTGCAGAAAACTCACGGCCCCGAGGATCGGGCGTTGCCAGGCCGGGCTGCGGATCATCTTCAGGGCCAGCACGAAGGCCAGCCCCGCACCGATGCCCACGGCCCCGAATGCCAGCGCCAGGTGGGCCCGGAGGGCCTGCGCAAATGCATCGGGCCGGGCATTGTATTCCCGTACCAGCGACAGGCTCTCCAGGCCATCGCTGCGGAAAAGGACCAGCCAGCTGCCCACGATCACCGCCAGCAGCAGGAATTGCAGCCACCGATCGGCGCGAAGGCGACCCAGTATTTCGATCATCATCAGGGACAGCAGGAACAACAGGCACCAGAACCCTGGCCCGATGGACGAACGGGCATAGGGTGAGCCCTCTGGCAGATGCCGGGTAGCAAACACGTCCAGCAGTAACGGCAGCATCGCCAGTGAAAGGCCCACCAGACCGAGAAGCATCCCGTAACGCTGACGCATCGGCAGGACGGACAGCACAACGCAGGCCGATAGACTCCCGGTGACACCCACAGCCCCGGCCCAGCCCACGGCTGACAACAGACCGTGGCCGGTGCCGGACACGATTCGGTTCGGCTGGATGGTACCAAAGTCCAGCAGCCAGACGAGTGCCAGCGCCAACAGGCCGAGTGCCGGAATGACCCGGTTGGGCAGCGTCCGGATTGAATCAGGCCGGATAACCGACAAACCTCAGTCCCTGGCCAGGGAATCCAGGTAATCCCGGGCCACGGTTTTGGCGGGTACGCCATTTACCGCCACCTGCCCGTTCAGGCGCTGCAGGGTCTCCAGGTCCAGGGATTCGAAGATGGGTGCCAGGACCTCACGGATCTCCGGGTAGGTCTCCAGCACCTCGGCGCGCGCAATGGGGGCCGGCTGGTAGACCGGCTGTACGCCCAGGGTGTCCTCCATCACCTTCAGGTCCAGGGCATCAAGGCCGCCATCGGTACCGTAGGTCATGGCGCCATTGACGTCGTTGTCGTTCAGTGCCGCCGCCCGCAGTGTCGCGGCGGTGTTGCCGCCGGAGAGGATAAGCAGCTGGTCGGACCCCAGGGTGAAACCGTAGGCCTCCTGGAAGGCAGGCAGGGCGCTCTCGGATTCGACGAACTCCGCACTGGCCGCAAACTTGAAGGCGCCACCATCGTTGATATAGGTCGCCAGGTCTTCCAGTGTCTTCAGGTTGTTTTCCCGCGCCAGATCCCCCCGCACACTCATGGCCCAGGTGTTGTTGGCCTCGGCGGGCGTCAGCCAGATGATGTTGTGTGCTTCCTTGTCCAGGCTTGCAGCCTGCTCATAGGCCTTGTCGGCGTCCTTCCAGATATCCCGGTCGGCCTGGTCATGGAAGAAGGCCGCGTTGCCGGTGTATTCCGGGTAGAGGTCGATCTCACCGGCCTTGATGGCATTGCGTACGATGCTGGTGCCGCCCAGTTGCAGGCGATTCTCCACCGGAATGCCGGCGTCTTCCAGGGACTGCAGAATCATCTGGCCCAGCACGGCGCCTTCCGTATCGATCTTGGACGACACCACCACCGGATCGGCGGCCATGGCCGGCGCGGTAATCAGCATAAGGATGACAGTCGCGGTGCGGCGTAAGCAGGAGAGTGGGGACACGGCCATTCCTCTTGGTCGTTGGGGAGTTTCGCTGTTTCTATGCTGCCGCAAGACCGTAAGTGATTTTGACGACAGTTGTTCTCAGTCTATTGGACGTCTGTACGAAGGCAAGGAGGAATTGGCTTGTCTTCGTAGGATGGCCTGAGGTTTGGCGTCCTTATCGATAGCCGCGTTGATTTCATGACGCCCCCTGCTATATTCGATATCGAATACGAGTACAGAAAAACGAAAATAATCGAAAGCATTCGGCTCGGTAACGCTAACAACAATAACCGGAGAACGACGATGCAAGGTACAGGGTTTCCCAGGGGCAACAGCCTCGCTGGAAGGTGTTTCATGGCTGTAATCAGCATAGTGCTGTCGGGAGGAATGGCAATGGCGGATGCCAGTGAATGGCGTGTGATGGAAGCCTCTGATGGTGCGGAGGTTCACTACCGGTACTGGTCGGCAGATTCCGACCCCCATGCCGTGGTCCAGGTGATTCATGGGGCGGCGGAGCACAGTGGGCGTTATGATCGTTTTGCCCGGTTCCTGAATCAGCATGGCTATGCGGTTTATGCCACGGACCATCGCGGTCACGGCCGCACCCGCGTGCGCTCCGGAGAGTTGGGCGACGCCGGCCCCGATGCCTGGAACCACTTCGTCATGGACGAGATGCAACTGAGCACCATCATTCATGACGAACACCCCGATGCGGACCTGGTGCTGTTCGGTCACAGTATGGGCTCATTCATCGCGCAGGATTACATCACCCGCCAACCGGGATTGATCGACGGTCTGGTTCTATCCGGCACTGCCTATGGCCCGCCACCACCCCAGGACCTGCTGGACGCCGTGGATGCGGCCGCCGGGGAGGCTCCCCTGGCGGACTCCCAGATCTGGGCCGGCATTTTCATGGACTTCAACAAACCGTTCAGTGATGAGCCCGGCTTTCAGTGGCTGAGTCGTGATGAGGCCGAGGTCCAGAAGTATGTGGACGATCCCCAGTCCGGGTTCGCGTTCAGCAACGATCTGGTCAAGGATTTCTTCTACGGCATGGCGGACCTGCGGGATCCCGCCCGTGAGCAGGAGATTCCCGAGGACCTGCCTGTTCTGGTTATCCAGGGAGAGCTGGACCCGGTTGGCAACAATCTGGAGGCCACCAACGCCCTGCTGGAGCGATACAAAGCGCGGGGACTGACCCGGATTGAACACCACTTCTACGACGATGCCCGCCATGAACTGCTCAACGAGACCAACCGTGAGCAGGTGCAGGAGGATGTGCTGGCCTGGCTGAACAAACTGACCCGCTGACCAGTGCGTGGGAGGTGGCGGAGACGGTGTCCTGACAGGGATGCCGGGTACTGCGCGAAAGCTCCTGCTTTCCTCATGGTGCAGTATGCCGTCAGTTAAGCCTGATGGCCTCCCCGCCGCATCTGCCGCTCAATGAATCCGGCAGTGATATCCGGCTGGGTAATCGGCAGCATGTGGCCACCCTCAATCATCTCCAGTTCAACACCAGGCACCCGGTCGGCCATGGCCTGCCCCTGTTCCTGTGGCTCCAGGATGCGGTCATCACGACCGTAAAGGATGCCAATGGGCAGCTTCAGATCGTCATAGCGCTGCTGCATGGCGGGCAGGATGTCTTCCAGCGCGTGCATGTCCGTCGACGCGGCGATGAAGTGGCTGGGGCGCATACTCAGGTAGCCACCACCGCGCACGGCGAAGTCATGGGGGACGTCCTCGGGCCCGAACACGATGTCCAGTACCTGGTCGCTGCGCCGGACGGACAGCGGGATTGCCAGCGTCCAGCCGACCAGCTTGCGCAGCCAGGGATGGCGGATGTTCAGTGCGGCAAAGGCCTCGGATGGACGTTCAGGCAGGTGAGTCAAAGGCGCAATCAGGGCGAGGCGACTGACCTTGTCCGGGTGGCGCAGGGCGGTGGCCAGGGAAACCGCACCCCCCAGCGAGTGGCCCACCAACATGGGTTTGCCCAGGTTGAGCGCGTCGATAACGCCGGCGACCACGTCCGCCTGTACGGCCAGCGAGGCGGAAGCGCGCCCCGGGCGTACCGAATAGCCGCTGCCGGGCCGGTCGATGGCGACTACCCGGTAGTGGCGCGCCAGCTGGCCCATAACGCTGTAGCCGAAGTGCTGGGCCACGCCGCTGAGGCCATGGATGAGCAGGATGGTCTGGTCCCCACTGCCCTGCTCAATGTAGTGGATGCGGTTGCCCATGACGGTGATGAATCGACCTTCCGGGGGCATGCCAAGCTCGACGCGTTTGGCGATGAACAGCGTGTACAGAGACAGACCGATCACGAGGGCCAACACGACGATCAGTACAATACTGAACAGATAACTCACGGTGGAAGTCCTTGGTCAGTGGGTCGGAATCAGCCTGGCTTTCTGGCCAGACCCGGAATCAGACGCCAGTAGTTGACTGGCATCAGGCGCTCAAGCCAGGCGAGGATGCGGGCATCGTTACCCACCAGTACGCGGGCCCTGTCGTTGCAGATGCCAGCGAGAATGATCTCCGCCGCACGGGTCGGTGGCATGCGCAGCAACTTGCTTGCCCTGTCCAGCTCCCGCGCCTTTTCGGCATCGCTGACGCCTGCCGGCAATCGCGCACTGGTGGCGATGCCCGTGGCAACGCCGCCCGGGTGTACCACCGTGACACCCACCGGGGTGTCCTGAAGCTCCAGGCGCAGGGCGTTGGAGAAGCCGCGCACGGCAAACTTGCTGGCGCAGTAGGCGGTCTGACCGGCGGGCGTGACCAGGCCGAACAGGCTGGACACGTTGACAATCCGTGCCGCCGGGCGCTGTCTGAGCAGGGGCAGGAACGCGCGGGTCATGCACACCACCGCATCAAAATTGATGGCCATCAGCCAGTCGAAGTCCTCGGTGGTGACCTGATCGAAGTGCCCGCCCAGGGCGACGCCGGCATTGTTGATCAGCAGGTCCACCCGGCCATGCTCAGCCATGACCGAGTCCGGCAGGGCCGCGATGGCCTCCCGCCGGGAGACGTCCATCGGATGTTCGCTGACCCGGACATTATGGGCACGGGCCAGGATAGCGGTTTCCTCCAGCAGGGCGGGATTAATGTCCACCAGGGCCAGGTGACAGCCCTGCTCCGCCATCAGCAGGGCCAGGGCGCGACCGATGCCACTGCCGGCGCCGGTGAGTACGGCAACACTCTCGTTGATTTGCATGCTGGTTCCGGTTCTATCTGAACTGCAGGACGCCGTCATCGATACGGCTGTACTGGATGGTGAGCTTGTCCTTCAGGTAATTCTGGTGCACCTGCCATGGTGCCCGGTCGCCCTGCTTGGGCAGGAGGTCAGCGGCCCGAAGCACATAGCCGGACGTGAAATCGAGAAACGGCTTTTCGCCCACTGCGGGTTCGCGGCGTGGGACGGCCATACGGTAGCCTTTCCGGTCCATGTAACGCAGCAGCCGGCAGGTATAGCCGGACGTCAGCTCCGCCTTGAGGGTCCAGGAGGCGTTGGTATAGCCGAAGGTCACGATCATGTTGGGAATGTCGCTGAGCATCATGCCCTTGTAGGACATGCAATCGCCAAAGACGATGGGTTCACCGTCCACGGTCAGCGTCACGTCGCCCAGGGCATTGAGCTTCAGGCCGGTGGCGGTCACGATGATATCGGCTTCCAGTTCCTCCCCGGAACTGAGCAGGATACCCCTGGGGGTAAAGCGCTCGATGGTATCGGTCACCACGGAGGCCCGCCGGGCCCGCAGGTCGTGGAACAGGTCCCCGTCCGGCACCGCACACAGGCGCTGGTCCCAGGGCTTGTAGCTGGGGGTGAAGTGTTTCATGTCGACGTCACTGCCGGCCTGGGTCTGCGCCATGTGGATCAGCCGCTGTTTGAACATCTCCGGCTTTTTGCGGGCAATCCCATAGAAGAACGAGCCCAACAGCACGTTTTTCCAGCGGGTGGCCCGGTGGGCGAGCGGCAGGGGCAGCACGGTTTGCAGGGATTGGGCGATACCATCGGTCTGCGGGCGTGACACCACGTAGCTGGGCGAGCGCTGCAGCATGGTCACATGGGCGGCCTTCTCCGTCATGGCGGGCACCAGGGTGACGGCGGTGGCACCGCTGCCGATGACCACCACCCGCTTGCCCGAGTAATCCAGGTCTTCCGGCCAGAACTGAGGGTGGACGATCTGTCCCTCGAACGACTCTTCCTCCGGGAAAGAGGGGCGATGGCCTTCGTCATAGCTGTAGTAACCGGAGCAGGAGGACAGGAAGCGGGCCTGGTACTGCTCCTCGTGCTCATGGCCGGCGTCGTCGGTGGCCATGGCGGTGACGGTCCACAGCGCGTCCTCGCTCGACCAACTGGCGGACACCACGCGGCGCTGGAAGCGGATGTTGTGGATGGCGCCGGACTCTTCGGCCAACTCCTCGATATAGCGTTTGATGTCCGGGCCGTCGGCAATGGCCTTGCGCCCCGTCCAGGGTTTGTAGCTGTAGCTGAGGGTGTACATGTCCGAGTCGGACCGGATGCCCGGGTACCGGAACAGGTCCCAGGTGCCGCCGATGGCCTGGCGACGCTCGAGGATCAGGTAGCGCTTGTCGGGGCACTGATCTGTCAGGGCGTGGGCCGCGCCGATACCGGACAGGCCGGCGCCAATGATCAGGACGTCCAGCGGTGAGGGCTGGAATTGTTCTTGTGTGCGGTTCATGTTGTCATCCCGTGACTGGGGTAATAGTGACAATCTAGATTGTCAGGTAGGATTTGGCAATCCCTGTTGTCAGAATGATATCCATGACTACACCGACCAGTACCAGAAGACGATATCGTGGTGCCGATGTGGAGGAGCGCCGGGCAGAACGCCGGCGCCTGCTGATCGAGGCCGCCACCGAGGTATACGGCCGCAACGGCTACCGGCATTCCGGGGTCAAGCAGGTATGTGACGCGGCCGGGCTGACGCAACGCTACTTCTACGAATCCTTCAGCCACAGCGACGAGCTGCTGATCGCCTGCTACGAGCAGACCGCCCAACGGGTGCGCGACATCAACATGGCAGCTGCGGAAGCCGCCGGCAGTGACCCCATGGAGCGCAGCCGCGCGATGCTGCGGGCCTACTTCCAGTTCCTGAAGGATGAGCCCAACCTGGCGCGCCTGATGCTGATCGACATCCGCGGCATCAGCCCCCAGGTGGACCGGGCCATCGGGCGTGCCCTCCATGCCAGCAGCGAAGACATGACCCGCGCCCTCGCCCAGCCGGGCCAGCACTTCGACGGGATGCTACAGGCGGGCATACTCGGCGGCGTTATCCATATTGCCCTGCACTGGATGGCGAACGGCTACGCGCAGCCGGTGGAGGTGGTGACGGAAACGGCGATGAAGCTGGGGGTGTCGTTGCTGGAGTGACGAGCCTGGGACGAGGGTGGAGAACGTAAAAACCGCAAGTAACGTTTGCCCCTACGGAATGTCGACTATGATAATTGTGCCGGGATGAGTGTTGGAAACGGGAATGGGGCTCCGGGGGACAACGCAACTCCCCGTGCCCACTCCCGACTGTGCTGCAAACGGACAGGCGCCGTTTCCCTACTTGTGAATGATTTCGCCTTTCAGGGAATAGGCAATACCCAGGACTTCATCGCAGACCGGGCCCGGGTAGTCCATCTCGTTCATGGCCTGCATGATATCGTCGACCACGGCCACGAATTCGGCCGCACTGACGTTCATCCCGGTGTGTGTCTCCAGCATTGACCGGCCCGTGTACTCCACGGGGCCGCCGGAACCAGCCGCGAGGAACTCCTTGACCTTTTCGCGGGCATGGTCCGTTGCCTCCTCGGTCAGGGCCTGGTACCTGGGGCCGGCAACATTATTCTGGAGGTGCAGGTCGACAATGCGGTTTACAAGCTTGTCGATACCGGCTTGGCCGCCGAGTCTGTCATAAAGGGTTTCGCTCATGGCAGTTACTCCTTTTCCTTGGGGTTTTGGACAGGTGCTCCGGGCACCTACCCTGATGGGCGTAACAATCCTTGTTACATTGGAACAGGGAGGGTTGAGTGATGGAGGATGCGGACCTTTCTCCGATACAGGCCGCGCTCGACGCCGGCGACTTCGCCGGGGCGAGGGACAGGCTCGCTGCTCTGTCCGTTGCGCCGTCCGCCGAGCTGTTGGAGCTGCGGGCCCAGGCGGCCTACGGGAACGGTGACCTGGAAGGCACGCTGACGGCGTATGGTGACCTCTACCGCTTTCAACTGGATGGGGGTGACACCCACGCGGCGGCGTTCGCTGCGGTTATGGTGGGCATGTACCTGATGATGGATACCGGGTTGATGGCCACCGTACGTGCCTGGCTGTCGCGGGCGGAACGCCTGGTGGGCGATGCGCCGGACAGCCCGGTGTGGGCATGGCTCGCCGCCGTGCGGACCTACGAACGCCTGATGTGTGGCGATATGCCGGGCACTGGCCAGTGGGCCCGTCGGGCCATGGATGAAGGGCACCGGCACGGTGTGGCACCGCCTGCCATCATTGGCCAGGTGGCCCTGGCAAGGGTTTGCATCTACAACGGCGACGTCGATGAGGGTCTGAGCTCACTCGACGATGTCGCCGTGGAACTGAGCGCCGGTCATCTCGATCCCCTGACCACCGGGCAGATGTGGTGCGAGGTGATCTGCGCGATGCAGTGGATCGGCCACCACGACCGCGCAGAGGAATGGACCGAAGCCATGGAACGATGGCGCCAGGGGGCGGCATTCGGGGGACTCAATGGCCGCTGCCGGGTACACCGGGCGGAAATCATGCGGTTGCGGGGGCCCTGTGACGCCGCCGAGGAAGAGGCGCTGCAGGCCTGTGAGGAGCTGCGCCCCTGGATGCGGCGGGAATTCGGTTGGCCACTGACCGAGCTGGGCAACGCGCGGCTGCGCAAGGGCGATTTCGCCGGCGCCGAAGAAGCCTTCCTCGCCGCCCACCAGAATGCCTGGCTGCCGCAGCCCGGGCTCGCCCTACTCCGGTTGGCACAGGGACGGGTCGACGAAGCAGCCGCGATGATCAACACGGCCCTTGAGCACCCCTTCGATATCCCATCCAAGGAACGTCCGCCCTCGGGCAGCCTCCAGCGGGCCCCCCTGCTCGAAGCCCAGGTGGTCATCGCGCTGGCGGCCGGCAAGGACGACGACGCTCGCGCCGCCGCCACCGAGCTGGCCGACATCGCCGGGAAATACCAAAGCCGCACATTACAGAACTCCTCGCTGGCCGCATTGGGACGACTGGCGCTTAGCGACGGTCGAGCGAACGACGCTATCCGGCTGCTCACCGAAGCCGTCATGGAATGGGCCGAACTGCGAATGCCCTACGACGCCGCAAGCCTGCGTGTTGTGCTGGCCGCAGCGCACCGGCACGTCGGCGACGAGCAGACAGCGGACATGGAGCTGGAGGCTGCCTGCCGGACGCTTGAGGACCTCAACGCAAAACCCTGGGCGGAACTGGCCCGCCAGCAGGAACCATCGACATCGAAACCAGCGTCCACCGACACCGGGCATGGCGTCTTCCGTTGCGAGGGAGAGATGCGGACGGTGACTTTCGGCGGCGCCACCGTGCGCCTGAAAGACCTCAAGGGCATGCGTTACCTGGAACGACTGCTGGCGGAGCCGGGGCGGGAGTTCCACGTGCTGGACCTGGTGGCGGTGGAACGCGGTGCACTTCCTTCCAAGACCACATCGGACGCGCCCCGTATGGCGGCGCAGTGTGGCCTGGAAGTGTTCGACTCAAAGGCCCGCGAGGCTTACCGGCAGCGGCTGGCGGAGGTGGAAGAGGACATCGCGGACGCCGAGAGCCAGAACGATTTCCGCCGCGCCGAACTTGCCCGTGCCGATCGCGAGTTCCTGGTGGACGAGCTACGCCGCGGCGTTGGCCTGAACCACCGGGCCCGGACCGTCGGCGACGGCGTGGAGCGGGCCCGCACCGGCGCAACCCGCTCGCTGCGCTACGCCCTTGACCGAATCGCCCGGCACCACCCCCGTCTGGGCGAACACCTGACACGGACCATACGGACCGGCACCTACTTCGCGTACGAGCCCGATCCCCGCGCGCCGCTGGAGTGGACGACGTGAGAAAGAACACCACCATCACTCTGAGCCAACTTCATGATGCGTTCGTTGCAGAACAGCTCAAAAGTGGCCGATACCGCTCAACCAGCGAGGTCGTTCGTGCCGGGCTTCGCCTGCCTGAAGAGTCTGAAGCCTGCTCAAGGAAGGCCAAAGCTGATAGTTTTTAGCTTCCTGCAAGTGAATAAGGATGTTCACCCCCGATTCACCGATGCGGAGCACGCCCGGCGATTGCGACGTTCTCCGATGGATGGATACCAAAACGCTCGCTATATACCTGTGGTGGCGTACCCACATGGCGTTTGAACAGCCGCCGGAAAAAGGCCAGGTCATCGTAGCCAACGGCGCGGCTTACCTGCTGAACCGTCTTCTGCTCGTTCTCCAGCAGGTGGCGGGCCGCATTGACTCGCAGGCGCTGGAGGTAGGTTGTCGGTGTTTCCCCGGTGGCCAGCTTGAAGCGCCTGGCAAAGTTCCTTGGACTCATACCGATGTGCCCGGCGAGTTCATCCAGTCGGACCGGTTCACTGAAATGGTGAAACAGCCAGTCCTGGGCCTGGCGGATCTGCCGGTCCTCGTGGGATACCTCCGGGGGAGCCGCCGCGTACCCCGCCTGCCAGACACGCGGTGTCTCCAGCAACAACGCCCTCGCCGTCTCCATGGCCACTTTGTGGCCACAGAATTTCTCGACCAGGTATAGGCTGAGGTCCACGGAGGCATAGACACCGCCGCTGCACAACACATTGCCGCTTTCCGTCAGAAACCGCTCTGGCTGCCAGCGAACCCGCGGATACCGGCGCCTGCATGCGTCCACTACGCCCCAGTGGGTTGTTGCAGGGCGGTCATCCAGGAGGCCGGCTTCGGCCACCAGCGCCACGCCGGCACAAACACCGGCAATGGTCACGCCACGCTGGTGCCATTTCCTAAGCCACGGGTAAAGGCCCGTGTTGGCCGGACAGGCGGATTCCAAGTCCGCACCCACCGCCGATACGATAATCAGATCGGTGGATTCCACGTCGTCGGAGGCGCAGGTAGGCTCCAGGTTCAGGTTTACCGCCGTGGAAACCCGGCGGCCATCGCGGGACGCCGTGCGCACCCGGAAATGCGGCGTCGCCGGCTCTCCACGCATACTGTTCCAAAGCACGCCCGCCGTACTGAATACCTCCAGCGGCGCAACGGCCGTGGATGGCATCCCGCCCTCTACCAGGATAACGGTGACATCGATCATGCCCCACCTCCGGTGTCTGTATCACCCCTGTATTGTGTCGCCTCCGCCACTACGCGAAAAGACCTGCCTGGGTAACACTGGATCCAACGCGCAACAATCCGCGTTGTAGGAGGAGACATGAACAGCACCAGAGTCTACAGGGGACACTGCTTCTGTGGCGCCGTGGAACTGATTGTCAGCGGCGAACCGGAGGTGATGGGTTACTGCCACTGCAATGATTGCAGGCACTGGTCAGCCGGGCCGGTCAACGCCTTTTCACTATGGCAACCGGAAGCCGTCCGGATCACCAGGGGTGAGGACAACATCGGCACCTATCGGAAAACACCCCAAAGCCTTAGAAAATGGTGCAGAACCTGTGGCGGACACGTTCTCACCGAACACCCGGACCTCGGCCTGACGGATGTCTATGTGGCAATTCTGCCCGGACTTCCGTTCAACCCGGGCGTGCATGTGCATTACCAGGAGACAGTGCTGAAAATCCGGGACGGACTGCCGAAGTTTCGGGATGTGCCTGAAGACATCGGTGGATCCGGTGTCAGCATGGCGGAGTAATCTGCTTGGCTACCGGGCTCAGCGTGAACGGATTCCGTCGTTGTCTGCTTCCCGCTGCATCTTCTCACGCCGCGCCAGCTCCGCCGGCGTGGGAGGATCCATGGCGAAGTCGCCGGTTTTTACCGCGCCATCCCGCACATAATGCGCGATCACAACACCGTTGGGTGACACCCGACTGGTGGTCAGTCTGAACGCCGTCGCCTTCGCGCCATCATCAAACAGTTTCTTGCCCGCCCCGAGCACCACCGGAAACATGAACAGGTTGATCTCGTCGACAAGATCACTCGCAAGCAGCGTATGGATCAGGTCAGTGCTGCCCTGTGTGACCAGTGTCGGCCCATCCTCCTGCTTCAGCCTGGCCACATCCGACGCCGCATCCCGGAGGGCCACCGAGCCGTTCCAGGTCAACTCCAGCCCCTTCCGGGTCGGAACATACTTGCGGATGGAATTGAACGTTCTGGCGATGGCGTCATCCGGCCCGCCTTCCGCATACGGCCAGTGTGCCGCAAAGATCTCATAGGTCTTCCGTCCGAGCAGCAGGTCGAATGGCGGACTGAACAGCCTGTCGATTTCCTCGCCGAACACCTCATCCACCATCGGCGCCACCCAGCCGCCGTAGCTGAAACCGCCTGTCGGGTCTTCCTGGGGGCCGCCGGGTGCTTGCATAACGCCATCCAGTGAAACCATGGCACCGACTATCACTTTTCTCATGGGCTTATCCTCCTGCTTGCTTACTTATACCCTGTAGTCGCATGGAGCTATGCCTGATCGACAGACTGCCCGGTGTCAGTTGAAAGTGATTGTCCCTGTCTCGGTCCTGAGGAATGGCTGACGGAAGCCACGGCACAGTGTCTGATGTCAGAGATCCCGGGCGTCGTTTGAGTGCAGGTGGGTTTTCGAGCCCGTCAGTCATACCGGTGGTGGATTGCGTTCGGCGAACTGGCCATTCCAATAGGGATAATAGGGATAGGGCGGGGTTACTGCACTCGCCACGTCCAGACGTGCGACCTGGGATTCGTCGAGGCACCAGCCGACCGCGCCGAGATTCTGCCTTAACTGGGTTTCGTCCCGCGCACCAATCAGAACCGACGACACGGTCGGACGTCGCAGCAACCAGTTTATCGCCACCTGTGGCACGGTCTTGCCGACTTCTTCGGCGATCTCGAAAAGAACATCCAGCACCCGATACAGTCGCTCGTTCGGTACCGGCGGCGCGAATCCTTCCGTCTCATGAAGACGGCTGCCGGCGGGTAACGGCTGGTCACGACGGATCTTGCCGGTCAGGCGGCCCCAGCCCAGGGGACTCCACACCAGGGCGCCCAGGCCCTGGTCCTGCCCCAGGGGCATCAGTTCCCACTCGTAATCCCTGCCCACCAGGGAGTAGTACGTCTGGTTCGCCACGAAGCGCGCATAGCCATAACGCTCCGCGACGCTCTGGGACTTCATCAACTGCCAGCCAGAGAAATTGGAAGCACCCAGGTAGCGTACCTTGCCGGCCCGTACCAGATCATCCAGAGCCGACATGACATCTTCCACCGGCGTCATGGCGTCGAAGTGATGCAGTTGCAGTACATCGATATAGTCGGTTCCCAGCCGTTTCAGTGCGCGGTCGGTGGCGCGGATCAGGTGATGGCGGGAGCTACCAGCCTCATTGGCGTCCTCTCCAGTGCGTAGCGACATCTTGGTGGACACAATCACCCGGTCGCGGCGGCCCTTGATCGCCTCGCCAAGAATCGTTTCCGAGGCGCCGTCGGAATAGACATCCGCAGAATCAAACAGATTGACGCCAGCGTCCAGGCAGATGTCGATAAGCCGCTTCGCTTGCGCCACGTCGGTATTGCCCCAGGCACTGAACAGCGGCCCCTTGCCACCGAAGGTGCCGGCCCCGAAACCCAGTGCCGGTACCTTGAAACCGGACCGTCCCAAATAACGATATTCCATCACACTTGCTCCTGTTCGCAGACCATTGGCGGGAGGGGCCCCATGGCCTCGCCCCGCTCTCGCTTTATGGCCCAGGCGGCCACTGCCAGCCCGGCCAGGGTCACCAGGGCGGCGGCGCCGGGTACGGCGGTAAAGCCGCCACCCTGCTCGATCACCACACCGCCCAATCCGGCGCCCAGGGCGTTGCCCAGGTTGAACGCCCCGATATTGAAGCTCGACGCCAGGCTGGCGGCGCCCGTTGCCCGGTTCAGCACCCACAGCTGCAAGGGCGCCACCGTGGCAAAGCTGGCTACACCCAACAGACCCACGAAGGCTACCGTCGCCCATTGATGATCAAGCACGAAAGAGAACAGACCGAGAACGGCGGCCAGCCCCGACAGGGTTATCAGCAGCGCCGGCGCCAGGCCACGGTCGGCCAGACGACCGCCGAGCAGGTTCCCTGCGATCATGCCGACCCCGAACACCAGCAGAATCAACGACACTGCATCCTGGGAGAAGCCGGCGATGCCGGTCAGGATCGGCTGGATATAGGTGAACACGGTGAACACCCCGGCGAAGCCAAGCACCGTCATCAGCAGCCCCAACAGCACCGGCGGCCGGCCGATCACCCCCAGGCTGTCGCGCCAGCCCATTTCCTCACCGGCGCCACTATCGCGGGGCACCATGAGAGCGATCACCAGGGTCGCCAGCACACCCACGCCAGTGACCGCCCAGAAAGTGGTGCGCCAGCCGTATTCATGCCCCAGCCAGGCACCGGCGGGCACGCCCAGAAGCGTCGCCACGGTCAGGCCGGTGAACATGATGGCGATGGCGCCGGCCCGTTTGTCCGGCGCCACCAGACCGGTGGCGACCACCGAACCAACGCCGAAAAAGGTCCCGTGTGCCAGGGAGGTCACCACCCGGGCGGCCATCAGCATGGGATAGTTCAGCGCCAGGGCGCAGGCCAGATTACCCAGGGTGAAAATGATCATCAGCGCCACCAGCACCGTCTTACGCGGCCAGCGGGCACTGGCGATGGTGAGCAGCGGTGCGCCAACGAACACGCCCAGGGCATAGCCGGAAATCAGCAGGCCGGCGCGGCCGATGCTCACGTTCAGATCGGTGGCCACTTGCTCCAGCACACCCATGATCACGAATTCGGTGGTGCCGATGCCGAAGGCACCGATGGTCAGCGCATACAGTGCCCAGGGCACCGGGCGCGAAGAGGTTGAAGCAGTCATCGTAACGTCCATCAGAGAGTGATGACCCGCATACTAGGCCCGGCCTTCTTTCCGTGATACCTTTATTATCTTTAAGCATTTTCAAGATTTTATTGATAATGTATCCGCCATGGACCGTCTGAGCGACATCGCCCTGTTCCTGCGCGTGGTGGATCTGGGCTCCATCAGCGCCGCCGCCCGCAGCCTTGATCTGTCGGTGGCGGTGGCCAGCCAGCGCCTGCAGCGCCTTGAAAAAGGCCTCAACGTCCGGCTGCTGCACCGTACCACCCGACGCCTCCACCCGACCCCGGAAGGCCTGGCACTGGCGGATCAGGGCCGCGACCTGGTGGAGGGCCTGGAAGCGCTCACCCAGGACCTGCGCGGAAGCGCCGAAAACGTCACCGGCACCCTGCGTGTCACCATGCCCCACTCCTTCGGGCGGCAGTACATCTCGCCATTACTGCCGGACTTCCTTAACCGCTATCCCCGGCTCGATGTGCACGTCAGCCTCACCGACCAGATAGTGGATCTGGTCGGTGATGGCTATGACCTGGGCATTCGTGTCGGTGTTCTGGAGGATTCCAGCCTGGTAGCCCGGCGTATCGCCGACGACCGGCGGGTATTGTGCGCCGCCCCTGACTATCTGGATCGCCAGGGCACCCCGCAACGTCCCGCCGACCTCGCCGACCACCAATGCCTGGTGCTCTCCAGCAGCCGGCAGCGGCAGGACGTCTGGCATCTCACTGACAGGCGGGGGAAAAGCGAGGCGGTACAGGTAGGCGGCCGCGTACGCAGTAACCAGGGTGAAATGCTCACCGAGGCGGTACTCGGTGGTCTGGGTATCGCCCAGCACTCGGTGTGGCATATCCACGAGCACCTGAGCAGCGGTCGACTGAGAGTGGTGCTGCCGGACTACCGGCTAATGGAAACCGGTATCCACGCAGTGATGCCCCAGCGGCGACTGGTGCCGCCCAGGGTAAGGGCGTTCGTCGCGTTTCTGGAGGAGCGGCTTGCTGAGCATCCGGTCTGGGCGTCGCGGGTGGGAAACCAGTAAGTAGTACCAGGACGATTCTGTTGAGAGTGTCTGTTCATGCTTGGTTACATGGCCAAGGGAGATCTACATGAAGTATGAATTCACTTGGGATGAATGCACTGCGGAGCCTGACATACGCGCGATCGAAGCTGCTGTCGCGGAGATTTTGGAGTCAGGACACGCCAACGTGTCGCCGTGTCACGATGGGCCGCTGACGGTCACGCTTGCGGTGACAGGCCCACTCGCGGAAACGCTCGTCGGGAATGTCCGGTGTTCGTGCGGAACTGCCCTAGCCGCCGTCCGGGGCAACGGCAACGCCTCTCATTTGATCATCGAGGCAATTTCGTGATGGCTCTCAGCTGGCACAGCACTCGAAATGACCGATGTAACACGGCGCTCAACCGGACGCTCGTACCTCGCGCCGGTTAGCTATGCGTTAAACTGCTAACTGGTTTTACGTCGTATGCTGCGAACTGTTTTAACATGACCAAAACTGATAGGTTTCAGTTTCCCTAACATGGATAAGGATATTCATCATGACCGGAATGCCCGCTACAAAAGACCTGCCGTACCGCCTTCCTACCACTACGACCGAACAACTTCGCGAACTTGCCAAAATTCTGGACCTGCCGTTCGCCATGGTAGAACCCACCGGCGAAAAGGGCCTGGCCGCGATGTCCGTGACCATCATGTACCGGCACCTCGACAGGCGACAGCGATACGATGCCATGCAGGTGATTCACTCGCTGGACAATAAGGATCTGGTAAATCGGCTACAGACAAAGGCTGTTGATACCGCACTGGTGAACAAGCGCTGGGGTGTCTGGTCCATGACCAACGAGGAGCTGCTTGAAGATCAGGAATTCCTCGAACTGTTCCAGGAAATTGGCGCCCTTATTGGCGTGACTTTCTCTGCTTCAAGTCTGAAAGACTTCGTGCGTGAGGTCGGAAGAAACCGACGCATCACCAAAGGCGGGATGGCCACCATAGTGATATGGCTATCTTTTGCGTCCAGTTACTCCCGCCTCAACAAACTCGAGGCAGAATTGGATCGTCGATCCGAACTTCGGGATTCGCCGTTTTACCAATGAGATCTATAGCCGCCATCAACACTCTGGTTCAGCTTGTTATCACCGGTTTTGTGGTCTGGGCCTGGGTTGTCTCCAGTAATGAGACTCGGGCCTTCCTGTTCTGGGGAGCCTGGATCGCTGGGATGTTCTATGGCGGACACCTCGCCTTTCGTTATTTCTCGTTGAAAAGGTAAGCCCCAGGATGGCTATCAATCGGACAGGCGCCCTCTACCCCCTACTTGCTGTCGCATGCCTGGCCTGTTCACAGGCCGCCACGGCAGCGCTAATGTGCCAGCAGTCTGAGGGGACCGAGACTGAGGTGTCCATTTCTTACTCAGACACGAACGAGTACTCAAGATTCGAATTCACTCCAGTCGACAGCGACAACCAATGGATTGGAATCGTTTTTGAGTTCTTCGGGACAGCGCCCACCAATACCCTGCTTGAGGATATCTCACCCTCCCTCCAGGGGAAGGCGTTGTCTGAGCAATTTACCCGTTCCTTCATGGCCCATCTGGAAGAGCAGATGCCTTACGACGCCATGTCCGATATTAGGTTCCATGAGCTGGGTGGCCGCCTGGTTACCACCTTCGATACCGTCTTTGGTGATCACAGGGATCTACGGGCAATCTATGGTCAGTGGGACGGGGAGGACTTTCAGTTCTTTCGGGCGGTGGTGCCGGTCGAAGGACCATACGAACGTAGTGAGGAGATGGCCCTGGAAGCGATGAATCAGATGATCGGGAACTGTCTGAATCATGAAGCCTGATCGGATTTACCTCATTCTCTACGGCATTTACTTCCTGCTACTGGCTATAGCCTGGTTGGTCGCGCCGGAAGCATGGCGCGGAGTCATTTTCTTTGTGACTTATGCTTCTGCCTCCGTCGCCATTGTTACTTTGGGCTATTTTTTGGTTCATCGCGCTTTACCGGGAAACGCTGCTTTTATCTTCAGGAAGAAGT
>NZ_JAVVLT010000121.1:0-25488 GCF_036224885.1 Marinobacter sp. OP 3.4 | reverse complement strand
GCCAGGGATGGCGCGGAGCAAGGCGGGCGCCAGGGACGGCCCCTGAATTGCGGCGAAAAAACCACACCTTGCCTGCCCGGCCATGCACCAGAACTTTCAGGTCAATCCCAACCGGGACTCAGTAAAGCGCCTCTTCATCATCCAGCACATCGTCCAGGATCTCGAGGAAGATCTTGTCCGCCTCACTCCAGTTCTCGGGAATACGGACCGTCGTCGAGGCACTGATCTCATCCGCCATCAGCTGATGGGCATCCGGCTTGCCCCGGTGCTTGCGGGCCACCTCCACACACTTGACGGCCACCGTGGGATCACTCAGAACCTTCTTGATGAAGACCCGCATCTCATCAATCACTTTCGCCTGACGGCTCTCAGTTGCAGTACTCATAGACATCTCCGGACAGGTTCAGGGAAAGGTATCACCAAGAGTATGCAGGATACCCCACACCGGCGACCAGTCGTTAATGGGAAAGTATGCCCCCGCCTTCCTGTCGGTCTCGACGGGAAGGCGGGGGGCAGCATTGATACTGGCGTATCAGACCATGACACCGCGAACGGTGAAGTAGAGGATAGCCGCCAGCATCGCGGATACCGGGACGGTAATGACCCAGGCGGCGGCAATGCGGATCAGGTGGGAGCGCTTGACCAGTTCCTCCCGATAAATCTTCTTCAGGCGCTTGCGCTCCTTCTTGGACAGCGGAATCTCCTGCTTGTGCTTGCGGGCCTCCTTCAGCAGGGCTTCCATCTCCTCCACACTGGCGTTGCGGAAATCATCCAGGAACGGCTGTAGCCGCTCCCGCTCCACGTCGTCGTGCTTCTCCAGGATGGAATGGATCTGACTGGCATAGCTGCGCTTCAGGTATTCCCGCAGGAAGCCCACCCCGAACACACCGCCAATGGCGATATGGGTGGAGCTGACCGGCAGCCCGAGCTGGGAGGCCAGGATCACCGTCAGGGCCGCGGACAGGGCCACACAGAAGGCCCGGGTCTTGTCCAGCTCGGTGATCTCGGAGCCCACCACCTTGATCACCCGAGGACCGAACAGCAACAGGCCCACGGACAGGCCCAACGCCCCCACCATCATCACCCACAGGGGAATACTGGCGTCCGACACGATACTGGACGCCGCCAGTGCATCGTTGATCGCGGCAAGCGGACCGATGGCATTGGCCACGTCGTTGGCACCGTGGGCAAAACTGAGCAGGCCGGCGGCGAAGATCAGCGGCCATACAAACAGCGCATTCACACCGTCGGCATTATTCTCCATGGTGGCGGCACGACGGCTGACCCGGGCGCGGACCAGCAGGAACACCGCAACGGCCACGACCAGCCCCACCAGGGCGGCCCCCATGAAATCGACGCTGACAACCTTCTTCACCCCCTTGATCATCAGGTAGGTGCCAAAGGCCCAGGCCATGATGGCCACCAGCAGGGGCACGAAGCGCCGGGCGCTGGCCACCAGGTCGCTCTGGTACAGGATGGTTTTCTTGATCGCGTACAGGAACAGGGCCGCAATCAGTCCGCCCAGGGCCGGGGAGATCACCCAGCTGGCGGCAATCTTGGCCATCACCGACCAGTCGGCGATGCCCCAGCCACCAGCCGCGATACCAGCACCGAGGACCCCGCCCACAATGGAATGGGTGGTGGAGACCGGTGCTCCCATCCAGGTAGCCAGGTTCAGCCACAGCGCGCCCGCCAGGAGCGCCGCCGTCATCAGCCAGACAAAGCTGGACACATCGTCCAGCCGCTCCGGCGCGATGATGCCGCCCTTGATCGTGGACACCACGTCACCACCGGCAATGAGCGCCCCGGCGGCCTCGAACACCGCCGCCAGCATCACCGCGGCAAACAGCGACATGGCGCCGGAACCCACGGCCGGCCCCACGTTGTTGGCAACATCGTTGGCGCCGATGTTGATTGCCATGTAGCCGGCAATGACCGACGCGGCAATCAGCAGCGACTTGTTGGGGATATCACCGCCGATCTGGCCAACCACCAGACCAACAATAACCAGGAAAAACAGGCTGATGCCGATGCGATATCGTTCCGTCGACGAACTGGTGAGGACCTGATCCGTAAAACCGGTTGATTGCGCCATATCGGGTTTCTCAATGCAGCGAATTGATTGGTGGACGGCACTATAAAATTTCTGACACGGAATTGAAATATTTCTGCCAGGATACGCCGGGGAGTATAGTCCACGGCGCGGTTGGCGCCGCCTGCATCCCGGACCGGACAACCACTGGTTGAGGGCCCGGGGCGCCATCGCTACCATAGCGGCCTTTCGACCACTTCCCCGGAGGCAAGGGCACCATGACCGATATCCAGATTCTCGTAGGCAGCGTGTTTGGCGGGGCGCTAATGACCGCCCGCAGGATCAGGGAGGAGCTGGCGTCAGACCAGGTTTCCATTACCGTCCATGAGAAGCCCACACTTGAGAGTCTGTCCGAGACTTCCGGCCCGGTCCTGGTATGCACCTCCACCACCGGCCAGGGCGAAATCCCCGAGAACCTGCTACCTTTCTATGTCGAACTCCGCGACAAACTGCCCATGCAGGAAGGCCGGCCATTCGGCATTATCGTCCTGGGCGACAGCTCCTACGGCGACACCTACTGCGGCGCGGGTGAGCTAATGGAGGAAGCGCTCCAGGAAGTGGCCGCCCGCAAGGTGGGGGAAACCCTGAAAATCGATGCCATGGAAACCATGGAGCCGGAGGAGGAAGCCCTGCCCTGGGTCAAGGACTGGATTGGCCGGGTAAGCTGAGAGGCCTGCAATGTCTCGCCGATAGACTGACGAACCAATCACACCGAAATCGAGACAGAATTCACATCCTGCACGGTTATAACTCGGGTTTGCCGGGAATGATGGGATGCTAACATGACACCTGAGCAACATGCTTTTAATGTTAGGAGGCCTCTGATAAACACTCAGGTGCACTCACCATCCACGGCATAACGATAACAAGACAGGCTTTCTGTGCATCGAACGGCGGTTCTGACAATCCTGCTGAGCATCCTGACCCTGGCCATTCCGGCCGCCGGGCTGACGGATACCTCCGTAGCGGACACGCTGGACGACATCGAGTACCTGCGGCTCGCCCCGGAAGAAGCCGGCCTTACGGCGCAACAGGCGCTGGCCCGGGAAGGCTGGCAGCCCCTGGCCGGACAGACACCGAACTTCGGGTACCAGGACGATATCTTCTGGTACCACCTGTCCCTCCCCGCCGGTGAATCCCCTTTAATCCTGCTGATCCGCTACCCCCACCTGGATGACATCCGCTTCTGGCCACTCTCCAACGGCCAGCCGGGGGAAATCGTTCGTACCGGGGACCGGCTCCCCTACGACCAGCGCCCCCTGGACCACCCCAACTTCCTGTTTCCGGTGGAACGGGACGCCGATGCGGACAACGGTATCCTGCTGCGCATACAGACCCAGGGCGCCCACCACGTGCCGATGGAATTATGGGAGCCACAGGCCCTCTACGCACGGCTGTCCAAGGAGGACCAGCTCCACTCCCTGTATTACGGCACCCTGATGACCATCATCCTGTTCAGCCTGATGGTGTTTGCCGGCCTCCGGGAAAAAATCTACCTGTACTACCTGGCCACCACCGCCAGCTTCCTGTTGTTACTGGCATCACTGCGAGGCGTCACCTACCCGGTGCTGTGGCCCGACAGCCCGACCTTGCAGAACTACAGTATCCTGATCGCCCTCCCCCTGGCGGCCATTTCCATCGTCCTGTTCTCCCGGAAATTCCTGGGGCTCAACCGTATCGGGGGCTGGATCCAGCACTCGGTGCAGGCCGCCACCGTGCTGAACCTGTTCGCCCTGCTGGGCGTGGCGATCTTCGACTACAACCTGTCCATCTGGCTCTCGGTGTCCATCGCCCTGCCCACCTGCCTGCTGCTGGCGCTGATCGGCCCCATCCTCTGGGTGCGGGGTCACCCCCAGGCCGGTATCTACACCCTCGCCTGGGGTGCCCTCACCATCGGCAGCCTGATCACCAGTGCCAACTTCTATGGCCTTCTGCCCAACAGCTTCATCACCACCTATGGTGTCCAGCTTGGTTCAACCTTCCAGGCACTGGTGTTGACCGCTGCCCTGGCACACCGGATCTACCGGGAACGGGAATCCCGCACCCGTTCCCGGGAAGCGGAACTGGCTGCCCTGTCCGCCCAGCGCCGGGCGGAACAGCGGTCCCTGGACCAGGCCATGAGGGAGCCCCTGACCCACCTGCCCAACCGCACCTGCTTCGAGATGAACGCCAGCGAGGCCCTCAACCTGAAACCCGGCAAACGCTGGGCCGTCTGCGTACTCAGGCTCAACAATCTCGCGGCCATCACCAAGACCCTGGGTCACCGCAACTCCGATCGCCTGATGGAACTGGTGGCCCTGCGACTGCACCGGATTGCCCGGGACCTGCCCGGCATCCAGGTCATCGGCCCCCGGGACGAGGACTGCCTCGCGGTGCTGGAGCCGGCCACCTTCGCCTACCTGCTGGATGCCGGCGCCGCCAACAGCAACCCCCGGCGCGTGGCCCAGGGCATGGAACAGCTGCGCGAGCCCATCGACTACCTGGGCATGCAGCTTCCCCTGGACAGCTGTATCGGCGTGGCCCTGTACCCGACACACGGCCAGGACCTGAACACCCTGGTGCGGCAGGCCTATGTGGCTCAGGAGTCCGCCATCGCCATCGAGAAGGGACTGGCCTACTACGATCCGGCCCGGGATCCCTACAGCCCGGAGCGACTGACCCTGGTGACGGAACTGCGCAACGCCCTGGAGAACAATGAGCTGGCCCTCTGGTACCAGCCCAAGCAGTGCCTGAGACGGAAGGAAATCGTGGGGGTGGAGGCGCTGATCCGCTGGCCCGGTCGACAACCTCCGGTCCATGCCGACCAGCTGATCGCCCTGGCGGAACAGAGCGGCTTGATCCGCCCGCTGACCCGCTGGGTCATGGAGCGGGCCCTGGAGGCACGGGAAGTACTGCTGGAGGCGGGGCTGGACCTGACCGTGTCCATCAACATATCCCCCAACAACCTGCGGGAGCGGGACTTTCCGCTGTTCGTGCAGCGGCTGATGGCCAGCCATCAGCAGCACCAGGGCCGGCTGATCCTGGAGGTCACCGAGACCTCGATGATGCAGGACCCGGACAACTCCATGCGCACCCTGCGCTCCCTGGACTACGCCGGCATTCCCCTGGCCATCGATGATTTCGGCTCCGGTTATTCCTCCCTCTCCTACATCAAGCAGTTACCGGCATGCGAGGTGAAGATCGACCGCTCACTGATCACCGACCTGCTCACCCACACCGACGACCGGATCATCGTCAAGACCACCATCGACATGTGCCACAACCTGGGCTACCGGGTAGTGGCGGAAGGCGTGGAAGACGGGGAAACCGCAGCGCTGCTGCTGGAGATGGACTGCGACATGATCCAGGGCTACGTCCTGGCCAGGCCGCAGCCACTGGCGGACCTGATCGAACAGCTCCGGTCGGAGGATGTTCCCTCAATGCGGTCGGGGCAGTGCTAGCAGCCGCCATGACACGCCCACCAGCCAGCCGCCCCTGATGACTACTTGCCGGGCTTGCGACGCCGGATCAGGGCTTCCTGGGCCGTGGAGGCAACCAGCACCCCCTCCCGGTTATAGACACTACCCCGGTTGAAGCCCCGGCCCTCGGAGGCGCTGGGGCTGTCCTTGTGATAAAGCAGCCAGTCATCCATGCGCAGATCCCGGTGGAACCAGATGGCGTGATCCAGGCTGGCCACCTGCATATTGGGAGTCATGAACGCTACGCCGTGGGGATTGAGGGAGGTGCCCAGGAAAGCAAAATCCGACGCGTAGGCCAGCAGGCAGCGATGCAGGATGGGATCATCCGGCAGCTCGCCCTGGGCGCGGAACCAGCTCTGCTTCTGCGGCGGCTTGATTTCCGGGGCCAGCGGATTGACCGGATCCACCGGGCGTATCTCGATGGGCCGGTTGCGGGTCAGCTGCTCATGGAACTTCTCCGGCACCTTGTCCAGCAGTTCCTCGTTGAGCTCCTGTTCCGTCCTCAGGGACTCCGGGGTCGGCGCCTCCGGCATGTCCATCTGGTGTTCGAACCCCTCTTCCTCCACCTGGAAGGACACGGAACCGGTGAGAATTTCCTTACCGTCCTGACGGGCGATCACCCGCCGCACCGAAAAGCTGCCACCGTCCCGCACCCGCTGCACTTCATAGTCGATGGGCGCGCGGGCATTGCCGGGGCGCAGGAAATAGGCGTGCATGGAATGGGGCATGCGGCCCTCAATGGTGCGGGTGGAGGCCATCAGTGCCTGTCCCAGCACGTGCCCCCCGAAAAGGTTGGGGAAACCAAGGTCTTCGCTCTGACCCTGGAAGTGGTCATCGCCGATCGGGGCGAGATCCATTAGTTCAACCAGTTCTCTGGTAATGTCCTGCATGCCTGCTCCTGAAAAACACTGATCCGGCAGCACGCCGGTTCGTCGGGACGACCCTGAGGGTCGGTAGGTTACGAAGCGGTAATTTCTACCGGATACCGGATCTCAGCGCAAGGCAGGGAATGCCGGGACTACCCGGCGACTTCCGGCGCCGGGGCCAGTACCGGCGGCACCTCCTTCGACAACGCCTGCTTCTCGATCACATAATCACCGGTTACCGCGAAGCCCAGCAAACCGCCCCGGGCGTCGCGGTACAGGGCCTTCACACTGTTGCCCTCACGCTGGACATCCCAGTGGCCATCGCTGCTTTCGGCCGGCGGACAGACCGCCGTCGGGCAACAGGGCGTCTTGACCATAACCGGCATGGCGCCCCATTTCACCGGCGTCGGTTCTCCGGTGAGCGTCGCGGCCAGGGCGCGGGCCCCGGCCATCAGCGGCATCACATACATCAGTACATGCCCCTCCACTTCCGCGCAGTCGCCCAGGGCGTAGACATCCGGGGCGCTGGTGGCCAGCCACCGGTCAGTGTGGATGCCATGCCCGACTGCCAGGCCGGCGGCGGCCGCTAACCCGGTGCGCGGTCGGAGACCCACTGCGGAAACCACCACATCTCCCTGCAGCATAGCACCGTCGCTGAGTTGTACCCGGGCCTGGCCATTTTCCTCGGACACCGATTCGGCGGCCACACCCAGGTGGAACCTCACCCCCTCGGCTTCCAGGGCCTGCCTGACCGCGTCCGCCGCCGGTTCCGGCAGCAGCCCCGGCATCACCTGGGTGGACGGCGCCACAACGGTGACCTCGTAACCACCATTGCGCAGGTCGTTGGCGTACTCACAGCCGATCAGCCCCGCCCCCAGCAGGATTACCCGGCGATGCCCCTCCACCAGTTTGCGGAAATGCCGGTAGTCCTCCAGGTCATTGATGGAACAGACCCGGTCGCACCCACTGACAGCTTCCGGCAGACGGATAACATCCGCCCCCCAGGACAGCACCAGCTTGCGGTAGGCGAGACGTTCGTCGCCGATCAGCACCTCATGGGCCTCCGGATCGATGCCGGTTACCCGGGTGTGGGTGCGCAACTCCATGTTGAGCTGGTCCGCCATGGCACCGGCCTCCGCCTGGGCCAGCTCATCGGCGGTCTTGGCCTTGGTGAACCCGGTGGAGAGCATGGGCTTGGAATAGCTGGCACCATCATCGGCGGTGATCATCATCAGCGGCAGGTCCCGGTCACGCTTGCGCAGCTCCCGGGCCAGGGAATAGCCCGACAGGCCGCTGCCGATAATCACGATGGGGGCCTGGTTACCCTGGGTGGCTGTCATGGTCCCGTTCCTCAACCGATCTCGATCATTTCGAAGTCTTCCTTGCCAACGCCGCAGTCGGGGCATTCCCAGTCCTCCGGCACGTCTTCCCAGGCGGTACCGGGCTCAATACCATCTTCCGGCCAGCCTTTGGCCTCATCGTAGATGAAGCCGCATACCACACACTGCCATTTTTTCACGCCTGTCCTCCTGCAAAAACGGTCGGCGCCCAAGGGAGTCTGCGCGGTAGAAATCGCGCAGACTCCTAGAGGCGCCCCACAAATTCAGGCCCATAATACGCGTACCGGCGTGGCCGCTAAAGGACCATTCCTTAATACCGGGCATAGGAGTGCGCGCGGTTCGCCACCCCCGCAATCGTTGTTTTTGCGTATCTGCCGCCAGGCGCCGCTACTCCCTTACCGCTGTCATTTTCGCTATACTTGCGCGTTTTACGACAGGATCCGACGACTATGACCAACACCGTCGACGAGCTGAACCGGGTAATGGCGGAAGCCGACTGCCTGGTCCCCGAGCAGCAGGTCTACGAGGCCATCGACACCCTGGCCCGGGACATCACCGCCGCCCTGGAAGACCGCAACCCCCTGCTGTTCTGTGTCATGAATGGTGGTTTGATCCTGACCGGGCAACTGCTGCCACGCCTGAAGTTTCCGGTGCAGGCCGAATACCTCCACGCCACCCGCTACCGCCAGGAAACCACCGGCGGCATCCTGGAGTGGAAGCTGCGTCCGGACGCCGACATGGATGGACGTACCGTGCTGATCGTGGATGACATCCTCGACGAAGGCACCACCCTAAACGCCATCGCCGACTACTGCCGCGCCCATGGCGCCAGCGAGGTACTGACGGCGGTACTGGTGGACAAGCAACATGATCGCAAGGCCCGCCCGGACCTGAAGGCGGACTTCACCGGCCTGGAGGTGGAAGACCGCTTCCTGTTCGGTTTCGGCATGGACTACAAGGGCTACTGGCGCAACGCCCCGGGCATCTATGCGGTCAAGGGACTGTAACCCGGCAGTGATCGAACCCGACGCCCGCTCCATCGTTCCCGCTGTACGCTGGTGCCGCTCGTTCCGGCAGGCCCGGCTGCATCAGCCCGACCTGCAGGGCAATGCCGCCTTCTGGCTACAGGTTGAGGGCTCCCTCACCCGCCACCTGCAACTGCGTTGCCGGGAGAGCTTCCATGTGGAAGTGGCCAATGAAGGCTTTTCCCTCCCCACCCGGGAAGAGGCCCTGACCCTGGATATTCCCCATCGCCAGAGGGCCTGGATCCGCGAGGTCCGGCTCTGTGGCGATGGCAGGCCCTGGGTGCTGGCCCGCACCATTATCCCCCTGGCCACCCTCAACGGCCGAGGCCGCCGACTCCGCCACCTGGGCCGGATTCCCCTGGGCGCCTGGCTGTTCAGCCACCGGGAGTGGAGCCGTGGTCCCTTGCAGGCGGGCCTTTGCCGCGGTACCGGGCCCGACACCCCCCGTTGTGCCCGTCGGTCGATATTCTCCAGCGACAACCACCGGTTGCTGGTGGGCGAATACTTCCTGCCGGAGTTGCTGACCCAACCGCTCTGACCCGGGTGCCCCGGGCCTTACTGCACGGCCCGATAATGCTAAACTGCCGTCGTCCGATCACCAGCCGATGGAGTAACCCGATGGCCCAGGCCACCCTCTCACCCAGCCTTCGCAACCGTCTGATGGACTATGCGCAACTGCTGCGCATCAACCGCCCCATCGGCTCGCTGTTGCTGCTCTGGCCCACCTGGTGGGCGTTGTGGCTGGCGGCGGACGGCAGCTATCCTGCCATCGGCAATATTGTAGTGTTTACCCTGGGCGTGTTCTTCATGCGGGCGGCGGGCTGCGCCATCAACGATTTCGCCGATCGCAAGGTGGACCGGCACGTCAGGCGCACCAGGGATCGCCCGCTCACCTCCGGCCGCATCCAGCCCAGGGAAGCCATCGCCCTGTTCCTGGGCCTCGTGCTGGCGTCCTTCCTGCTGGTGGTGCTGTTCACCAATACACTGACCTTCTACCTCTCGTTTGGCGGGCTGGTGCTGGCTTTCATCTATCCCTTCATGAAACGCTACACCCACCTGCCGCAACTCTTCCTCGGTGCGGCCTTTTCCTGGGCCATCCCCATGGCCTGGGCGGCGGAGGCCGGCGAACTGAGCCGCCTCACCTGGCTGCTGTTCACCGCCAACGTGCTGTGGACCGTGGCCTACGACACCCTCTACGCCATGGTGGATCGGGACGACGACCTCAAGATCGGCATCAAGTCCACCGCCATCCTGTTCGGGGACGCGGACCGGCTGATGGTCGGCTGCCTGCAGGCCATGGTGGTGGTCACGCTGATCATGGTGGGCATCCAGGCGGAACTGGGCTTCTTCTGGTACCTGGGCGTCGCGCTGATGGCGGCGCTGTTCGGCTGGCACCAGTACCTGGCCCGGAACCGCAGCCGCGAGGGCTGTTTCGAAGCCTTCCTGAACAACAACTGGGCCGGCTTCGTGGTGTTTGCCGGACTGGCGCTGGACAAGCTGTTCTGACCGGGTTTGCGGGCACCGGTCAAACCGTCGACGGAATCCGTATTTTTTCGGATGGGACGCCGCTTTTGTCATAAACTTGTAACAGTTCCCCGTTGTAATGAGGCAGCAACAACTAAAGGACTACAGGTATAAGCGCAATGTCCAAGACCGTTCTGATCGTTGACGATGAAGCGCCGATCCGCGAGATGATCGCCGTTGCCCTGGAAATGGCAGACTATAACTATCTGGAAGCTGCGGACGCCCGCGAAGCCCACGCCCTGATCGTGGACAAACAGCCGGACCTGGTCCTGCTGGACTGGATGCTGCCCGGCACCAGTGGCGTTGAGCTGGCCCGCCGTCTCAAGAAGGAAGAGACCACGGCGGAAATCCCCATCATCATGCTCACCGCCAAGGTGGAGGAAGACAACAAGATCCAGGGCCTGGAAGTGGGCGCGGATGACTACATCACCAAACCCTTCTCGCCCCGGGAACTGGTGGCACGGCTGAAGGCGGTGTTGAGGCGGACCACACCAGCGGGCGTGGAGTCTCCCATCGAAGTGGACGGGCTGACCCTGGACCCGGTGGGCCACCGGGTAACCGCGCCGGAAGGCGCCATCAGCATGGGCCCGACGGAATACCGCCTGCTGCAGTTCTTCATGACCCACCAGGAACGGGTCTACACCCGCTCACAGCTGCTGGATCAGGTCTGGGGGGGCAACGTCTATGTGGAGGAACGCACGGTGGATGTCCACATCCGGCGCTTGCGGAAGGCCCTGGGCGACCAATATGATCACCTGATCCAGACTGTGCGCGGTACCGGCTACCGCTTCTCGACCAGGGCCGCCTGAGGGTCGGTTCCGCATCGTCGGCAGTGTCGCAGTCTGCCCGCATAACGAGAGCAGCAGGTCAGGTTTCCATGAATTACAAGTGGTCCCGATATCTGAGACTGATCCTGGTCATCCTGGCCCTGGCCACCGGGGTCGGGGCCATCTTCGGGTATCCCATGGAGGGCCTCCTGGCCGGCCTGCTGCTGTACCTGGCCTGGACCCTCGCCCAGGCCCGCAAGCTCTACCAGTGGCTGAGCCACCCCGGCGCCGGCCAGGAAGCCCCGGCCAGCATCGGCCTGTGGGGTGACATCTTCGACGGGCTGCACAAGCTGCATCAGGGGCACCTGGCCACCCAGGACCGGCTGCTCGCCCAGTTCAACCGCCTGCAGGAATCCACCAATGCCATGCGCGACGGCGTGGTGATGACCGATGCCAACGGCGTGCTGGTGTGGTGGAACGGTTCCGCGTCCTACCTGCTGGGCCTCCAGCGCCAGACCGACCGTGGCCAGCCCATCCAGAACCTGCTGCGGGCACCCGCCTTCCAGGCCTACTTCGAAAAGCGCGACTACCGCGAGCCGCTGGAGCTGAACTCCCCCGCCCGGCCCCACCTGCACCTGCAGATCCAGATCAGCCTGTTCGGCGAGGACGACCGCCTGATCGTGGTGAAGGATGTCACCCGCCTGTTCCAGCTTGAGCAGATGCGCCGGGATTTCGTCAGCAACGTGTCCCATGAGATGCGTACGCCGCTGACGGTGATCAGCGGCTACCTGGAGACCATGGTGGACTATTCCGACGAACTGCCGGCCCGGTGGAAGCGGGCTCTCGAGACCATGGCCCAGCAGTCCACCCGCATGGAGGCACTGATCACCGACCTGCTACTGCTGTCGAAACTGGAAACCGGGGAGCAGCATGGCGCCGAAGCGGCGGTGGATATCCGCGCCATGTGTGAACACATCTGCCAGGACGCCCGGGCCCTCAGCGGCGACTCCGGCCACGAATTCCACCTGGACATTGGCGATCGCCATCATCTGCGGGGTGACGAGGACCAGTTGCGCAGCGCCTTTTCCAACCTGATCTTCAATGCGGTCAAGTACACCCCCGCCGGGGGCAGCATCTACGTGACCTGGTTTACCAACCGCGACGGTGCCCACCTGTCGGTGAAGGACACCGGCATCGGCATCGATCCCATCCATATTCCCCGGCTCACCGAACGCTTCTACCGGGCCGACCCCAGCCGCCACAAGGAAACCGGCGGCACCGGCCTGGGTCTGGCTATCGTCAAGCATGTGCTGCTGAACCATGATGGCGAACTGGAGATCCTCAGCGAGATGGGCGGCGGCAGTGAGTTCATCTGCCACTTCCCGCGGGAACGACTGGCCGAGCCGGACCCGCAGGACGAATCAGCGCCTGAAACCAGCAATGAAGTGTGACAGGTCCTCGAGCTTCTTCGGGTCATCATCCACGAAGCGCACAGTGACGCTGACAAAATCCGTGTCCCGACGCTTGTCCACGGCCTGGAGCTGGTGCACATAGCCATTGAGCCTGGCCATCTGGCCGTCCGCCACTTCCAGGTCCACCACCGCCTGGTCGAGGATGCCCGGAAAGGACTGATCACGCCGGGCAAGGACCCGGACCTCCGACAGGGTAATGTCCTTGATCACGCACTTGAGGGTACTGTCGGCAAAGCGGATGGCCGCCACCACCAGGCGACCGTTCCTGCCCGGTTTCGGGGCCGCGCTTTCCGGCGCGCTGTCGGCAACAGCGGGTTTGGCGCCGGTGAGCAGGTCGGCGGAGTCCCGGAAAGCATCGCCCTGGGCCGGGGGCTTGCGACCGCCCTCGGCCATGGCCCTTTGCAGGGTCTTGCCCATCACCTTCATGACCTTGCGGCTCAGCCCCTCCGGGCTGAAGGGCTTGCCCAGGTACTCCGAGACCCCCTCCTGCACCGCCTCCACCACGTGGCTCTTGTCGCCCCGGCTGGTGATCATGATGAACGGCACCTTGCGGTAATGTTCTTCGGCGCGCATCCACTGCAACAGCTCCAGCCCGGACATCTCCGGCATCTCCCAGTCGCAGAGGATCAGGTCGAAGCGGTTGCGGGACATCAGCGACTGGGCCCGGCGGCCATGGTGCGCCTCGGTCACCTCGATCACCGGGAAGCGCTGGCGCAGGGTGCGTTTCACCAGATCCCGTACAAAGCTGGCGTCGTCAACCACCAGCGCTTTCAGTACTGCCATAACTCTGCCATCCTCGATTCGCCCGCTGCCCACATCGTCCGTTAATGGCGCTGGCATGGACTGTTTACCGTGATCCCAAACACGCTACTATAGGGCCTGTTCAACAGGACTGAGAGGTTTACGTGGTCAAGACCCTGAAATACCGACAGCGGATGTCAACTCCCGTCACCCCACAGCGTTTGTTCACCGCCCTGGCGGTCACCGGCAGCCTGGCCCTCGCGGGCCTGTCCCCGGTGGCTCTCGCCGATGGCAGTGCGGACCAGCCGCGGGAACCCGCCGATTTCCAGCAGTGTCTCAGCCGCATCGGGCAGCAGGCGGTCGCCGAGGGCGTCTCCCGGGATACCGCCGATGTTGTCCTGGCCCGGGCGGAGTTCCTGCCACGGGTGATCGAGCTTGATCGCCATCAGCCGGAGTTCACCACCACCTTTGCCGACTACCTGGGCCGGCGGGTCAGCGAGACCCGCATCGAACGTGGCCGTGAGATGCTGGAGCAGCACCGTGAACTGCTGAACCGGGTCAGCGACGAAACCGGCGTGCCCCCCGCCTACCTGGTGTCGTTCTGGGGCCTTGAAACCAACTATGGCAGCTATTTCGGAAAAATGCCTGTTCCCAGCGCCCTGGCCACCCTCGCCTGCGATCCGCGCCGAGGCGACTATTTCTCCGGGGAGCTGGTGTCCGCCCTGAAGATCCTCGACGAGGGCGCCATCGACCCGGAGCGCATGGAAGGGTCCTGGGCCGGCGCCATGGGCCACGTCCAATTCATGCCATCGGTGTTCCTGCGCCATGCCACCGATGCCGACGGTGATGGCCGCCGGGACCTCTGGAACAGCGTGCCCGACGCCATGATGTCCGCTGGCCGGTTCCTCCAGAGCATGGGCTGGGACCCGGATTACCGCTGGGGGCGGGAAGTCCTGCTGCCTGAGGAATTCGACTATTCCCTGACCGGGGCCGGCAAACGGACCCTGGCCCAGTGGAATGCGCTGGGTGTCACCGATATTCACGGCAACCCGCTGGCGGAAGAGCCCATTAAAGCCAAGCTGGTGGTTCCCGCCGGCCATCGGGGCCCCGCCTTCCTGGCCTATGACAACTTCCGGGTTATCATGGGCTGGAACCGGTCCGAGTACTATGCCATCGCCGTGGGCCACCTGGCGGACCGCATCGCCGGAGCCGACGGTCTGAAAAACCCGCCACCGGAGGATGTCCCGGCCCTGTCCCGGGACGACGTGCAGAAACTGCAGTCCGCCCTCAACGACCGCGGCTTTGACTCGGGTCATCCGGACGGCATCCTCGGGCCCAACACCCGCTCCGCCATCCGACGCTTCCAGTCCAGCGAGGGCCTGATCGCCGATGGCTTCCCGGGGCCGGAACTACTGGAAAGCCTGGGCGTCCAACCCACATCGTCATGAACGGACAGCATTAGTGCATCAGGGTGTCGACAAGGATATGACGTTATGGACTCCATAACCCAGGCGGCCCTGGGCGCCTCCATCGGCGGAGCCGTGGCCGGACGCTCCCTCGGTCGAGTGGCGTTCGTCGGTGGTGCCCTGCTGGGCACCCTGCCGGACATGGACGTGGTCATCGACTACGGCAGCGCCATCGCCAACTTCACCCAGCATCGGGGGTTCAGCCATTCCCTGCTGGTGCTGGTACCGGTGGGCATTGCCCTGGCGTTGATATTCCATCGCTGGAAACCCCAGCTCTCCCTGACCCGCTGGCTGGCCTTCACCCTGCTGATCCTGGTGACCCATCCGCTGCTGGACTGCCTGACCACCTACGGCACCCAGCTGTTCTGGCCCTTCGGCCCGCCCCTGGGCACCACCAGCATATTCATCATCGACCCGCTCTACACGCTGCCGCTGCTGGCGGCGGTGATCCATGGGGTGTGGAAGCCTCCTGCTCCCCGGGCACAAGGGGTGGCACTGGCGCTATCGTCCCTCTACCTGGTCTGGGCCCTGGGTGCCCAGGCCCTGGTGGACCGGCGGGTGGGCGACGAACTCGCGAATCAGGGGCTGTCGGAGGCGCCGCGCATGGTCCAGCCCATGCCCTTCACCACGCTGCTGTGGCGAGTTACGGTGCTGGGGGAGGACGAACGGCTGGAAATCGTCACCGGGCCACTGGAAAGTAACCAGCCGCTGATCATCGAGCGCTTCACGAGGAACCCGGCCCTCATCAACCGTGTCGCCTCATTCCCGGAAGGCCAGCGGCTGATCTGGTTTACCGATGGTTTCCTCGATGTGTCCGAGCGCGATGACCACCTCCTGGCCACCGATATCCGGCTGGGCGTACCCGGCGCCCATCCGTTCACCTTCGTCATCGCCCGCCGGAACGGCCAGGGCCAGTGGGCCGCCACCAACAGCACCCAGGAGCCGCGACCCGCCATGCGGAATGAGGCCCTGCGGGCCTTCTGGTCCCGCCTGACCGGCGAGGCCGAGGTCCTCTGCATGGCCACCTTCGAAGCGCTGCCCGCCGGCGAGACCTGCTCCTGACCATGCGACTGGACGCCTACCTTTCCCGCTGTACCAGCCTGTCCCGCAAGGACGCCCGCCGCGCTATCAAGGCCGGCCGGGTGCTGATGGAGGGTGAACCGGTCAGCAAGGCATCGACCCCGATACCGGGCCCGGCTACCATTACCCTGGACGGCGAACCTCTGTCGCTGCCCGGGCACCAGTACCTGATGCTCCACAAGCCGGCGGGCCTGCTGAGCGCCACCACCGATGCCAGCCAGCCGGTGGTAACCGACCTGTTGCCGGACGACCTGGCGACCCGTGTGCATCCGGTGGGTCGGCTGGACCTGGACACCACCGGCCTGTTGTTGCTGACCTCCGACGGTCAGTGGTCCCACCGGATCACCTCTCCCCGACACCAGTGCCCCAAGACCTACCGGGTAACCCTGGCGGAACCGCTGACCGACGATGGCTGCCGGCAACTGGAGAACGGGGTCTATCTGCGCCATGAAGACCGCACCACAAGGCCCGCGGTGGTGGAGCGACAGTCAGACACCGTCGTCGACCTGACCATCACCGAAGGGCGCTATCACCAGATCAAACGGATGGTGGCCGCCATCGGCAACCACGTGGAGGCCCTACACCGCCACCGGATCGGTTCCGTGACGCTGGATGATGCCCTGGCACCCAGCGAGTTCCGTGATCTCACCAGGGACGAGATCCACCAGTTGGCGACACCGGAATAGCGGGCTCAGCCCCGTTCGAAACGTCCCGCCTCCAGGTTCTTTCTCACCTTGCCGGCCTCAAACACGTCCCCGTTCATGGCCACGTAAACCCCCGGTGGCAGCAGGCCCACCGCCGCCATCGCAAACCCCAGGTTGAACACCGCATCGCTGCGGCGCATCCGGGCCGGCTGCATGGCGCCGAAAAGCACAATGGTCTTGCCGGCGATACCGGACAGCACCTCTGCGGTATTGGCCATGGTATCGGTGCCATGGGTGATGATGATCCGCTGCTCCGGGCAGGCCGCCACCGCGTCCCGCACCTGCTGCCGGTCGATATCGGTCATTTCCAGGCTGTCCTTGCGGAGCAGCCCGGTCAGGCGCCAGGGCACGGCGACGTTCGCCTCCTCCAGCAGTTCGGGGAGCAGGCTGTCACCGACCGCGAACTCGCTGTTGGCATCGTGATAGATCTTGTCGATGGTGCCACCGGTGGTGAACAGGTGGATCATGGGGATTCTCCTGTGAGTGGACTGTCGGTGGGCCTGTCGGAACCGCCCCGATCACCATCATAACCGATAAGCCCTCAACGCCAGGACTGATCCGGATCAACATCTCGGGGTGGCAGGCCGGTTACCCTGATCCACAATTGGGGACAGGAAGGCCCGGCTTGATGGCGGATACCGTCGCCAGGTCGGACAGAACACCGCGCACCGGAGGCTTACCATGAGCAAACCCTTTGCCGATCTGCAGATGCTGGACCGGATGGCGGACACCCAGGCGGAATTTGCCCGCTGGCGCGCAGGCTATGGGGTCATCCGCCACCTGCCCGACACCCAGCACCAGGCTCTGGAACTGGCGGAGCAACTGGTGTCCGACGGCCTGCAACCGGATACCGCCACGGTGTTTCGCATGCTGGCGGCCCTGGACCGGCTGACCAGCGCCGGCCTGTGGCTGGTGGCACACATGACCTATGCACTGCGGGTACACCCCGATGGCACGGCCCTGCAATCCGCGGACTTCAAGGGCAACCCCGAGGGCCATACCGGAGGCGCCCTGAACATGGTGCCGGGCTACGCCGCCTACATGGCCCTCAACGCCCTCACTGGTGAGACCCGGGGCTGGCTGATGGGGCAGGGGCACTGTGTGGCCGCCATCGACGCCCTCAACGTCCTGCTGGGCAACCTGAACCCGGAGCAGGCCGACCGCTATGGCGGCAGGGGCGGCCTTGACCACCTGGTGGCCGATTTCTATAGCTACGAACAGCGGCCGGACGGTCGTACCCGGGCGCCCCTGGGCAGCCATGTCAATCCCCACACCGCCGGTGGCATCATGGAGGGCGGCTACCTGGGGTTTGCCGAACTTCAATACGTACACATGCCCCTGCCCGGGGAGACCCTGGTAGCCTTCCTGTCGGATGGCGCAGCGGAAGAACAACGCGGCAGCGACTGGGCGCCCCGCTGGTGGCGAAGCGAGGACTGCGGCCTGCCACTGCCGGTGATGATCGCCAACGGACGTCGCATCGAGCAACGTACGGAACTGGGCACCCGCCAGGGTCTGGATGGATTCATCACCCACCTGAACCGGGCCGGTTTCGATGCCATGCGCTTCGATGGCCGGGACCCGACCGCCTTCGTCTGCACCCTGTTCACCATGGAGAGACGCCTGAGGGCAGTCGCCCGGGAGCATCACCAGGGGTTACGACACTACCCCCTGCCGGTCCCCTACGGCATTGCCGAGACCATCAAGGGTTATGGCTTTTACGGGGCTGGCAGCAACGCCGCCCATAACCTGCCACTACCTGGCAGCCCCCGCCATGACGCCAGGGCCCGGGAGCTGTTCAACCATCACGCCGGTATCCTCCATGTGCCCGAGACCGACCTGAGGGATGCGATCGGGCTACTGCGTAATCACCGACGCCAGCAGAGGCCACGGGAGAAGGACCACCCCCTGGCGGTCAGGGCTCCGGACACTCCGGCCATTCCGGAATTGCCAGCCCGGAACGACACCTGTTCCCCCATGCTGGCCGTGGATGATTTTTTCCAGGCGCTGGTGGCCTGCAATCCCCGACTGCGCCCCCGGGTGGGCAACCCGGATGAACTGGCCAGCAACCGGCTGTCCGGAGTCCTCAGCGCCCTGCGGCACCGGGTGGATGACCCGGAGAACGAGCTGGAATCCGTCCACGGCATGGTCATCACGGCCCTGAATGAGGAAGCCGTGGTCTCCGCCTGCCTGGCCAACAAGGGTGGCCTGAACCTGGTGGCCAGCTACGAGGCCTTCTGCGTGAAGATGCTGGGCGCCATCCGCCAGGAACTGATCTTCGCCCGCCACCAGAAGGAACTGGAGCGGCCCGCTCAATGGTTGGGGTTCCCGGTGATAGCCACCTCCCATAGCTGGGAGAACGGCAAGAACGAACAGTCCCACCAGGACACCACCTTCTGCGAGGCGCTGCTGGGGGAAATGAACGATATGGTCCGCGTGCTCTTCCCGGCGGACTACAACAGCACCCAGGCGCTGTTGCCGGAAATCTACACCAGCCGGGGACAACTGGCCTGCATGGTCATCCCCAAGCGCGACAGGCCCTGTGTCTTTACCCGGGAGGAAGCCCGGCAACTGGCCCGCACCGGGGCCCAGGTGGTGGACGAAGACCTGTCGCCGGGCACCCCGCTGTTGCTGGTGGCCAACGGGGCCTACCAGTTGTCCGAACTGATCCGCGCCAGTGAACGCCTGCGGGACACCAGCACCCCGTTCCGACTGGTATACGTCCAGGAACCGGGCCGCTTTCGTGAACCCCGGGACCGTTTCGAGGCGGCCTGCGCCCTGCCGGAGGCGGACCGGGAATGGCTGTTTCCCCGGCGATACAGCCACTGCGTGGTACTGACCCATATGCGCCCGGAGGTGTTCCGCGGCCACGCCAGTGGGATCTGCAATGGGTTCAGACAGGGCCGGGTACTGGGCTATATCAACCGTGGCGGCACCCTCAACGAGGCGGGCATGCTGTTTGCCAACCACTGCACCTGGGCCCACGCCCTGGCCCGGGGTGCCGAGCTGCTGGACCGGCCGGCCGGCGACTTCCTCACCGATGAGGAAATTGCCGCGGTGGAAGGCCACGGAGATCCCGGCATCCTGACGGCATAGTCATCCCTGGGCGGACTTTCCGACACCCTCCAGCAATCGCCGGAAATCCGCATTCGGCATGGGCGCCGCCCGCAGGTAACCCTGAAAGCTGTCACAGCCCAATACCGCCAGGATTCCAAGCTGGCTGTCCAGCTCCACGCCCTCGGCCTGGACTTCCAGCTCCAGGGCCTGCCCCATGCGGACAATGGCCTTGACGATGCCCTGACCGCCGCCTCCGTCCGCAGTGAGTTCATTCACAAAGCTGCGGTCGATCTTGAGTTTGTCCACCTTGAAACAGCGCAGGTAACTGAGGGAGGAATAGCCGGTGCCGAAATCGTCGATTGCCAGCCGCACCCCGGTATCCCGGATCTCTCCCAGCAGTTGCGCCGTGCGGTCCCCCAGGGTCAGCAGGCTGCTCTCGGTCAGCTCCACTTCCAGCCGGTGGGGCGGCACCCCGGCCTCGCTGACCACCCGCTTCAGGAAGCCGGGAAAATGACCCCGCTGCAACTGGCGGGAAGAGACATTGACCGCCACGAAGCCCGGCTCCAGTCCCTCATCCAGCCACGCCCGGATCTGCCGGGTAACCTCTTCCACAACCCAGCCACCCAGGTCGACGATCAGGCCGGTCTCCTCCGCCAGGGGAATGAACTCACCGGGTGACACCAGCCCCCACTGGGGATGGCGCCAGCGCAGCAGGGCCTCCGACCCGATCAGTTCCCCCGAGGCGATGGCGTAGACCGGCTGGTAGAACAGTTCGAACTCACGTCGCGCCATCCCCGTGGTCAGGGCCTCCTCCAGCTCCAGTCGGCGCCGGGCCAGTCGGGTCATATCGGCGTTGTAGAAGGCGAAGGTGTTCTTGCCCGCCAGCTTGGCCTCCGACAGGGCGGAGTCGGCCTGGCTGAACAGGAGGGAAACGTCCTGGCTGTCACTGTCCCGGTTACCATCCGCCAGGCAGATACCGATACTGGCCCGGACCATGACCCGGGTGTTGTCATCCAGCCGGAAGCCGGCACCCAGGGCATCCAGCAACCGGGTGGCCAGGTGTTCCACCTCTTTCTGGTCGGTCACATGGGGCACCATTACCACGAACTCATCGCCGCCGAACCGGCCCAGTTCATGGCCGTCGGACAGGCACTGCAGGATACGCTGGCCGGCCATCTGCAACAGCCGGTCACCGAGCTGGTGCCCCAGGGATTCGTTGATGGTCTTGAAATCATCCAGGTCGATGAACAGAACCGCCACCTGGCTACTGCCCTCCCCGGAGGTCTGGCGCAGGGCATTGCGGATGTGCTCGGACATCATCGCCCGGTTGGGCAGGTCGGTCAGGGGATCGTAGAATGCCAGGTAACGCAGGCGCTCCTTGTCCGCCTTCTCCTCGGTGATATCGGTGACAAACAGTACGTAGTAGGCAACGTTCTTCCTGCGGTCGTTCACCCGCGTGACCGTCACCCACTGGTTGTAGAGGGAACCGTCCCGGCGCCAGGCCACCACTTCCCCCTGCCAGAGCCCGGTCTCGTCCACCTCGCGCCAGAGTTCGTCGTAGAATGCCTCGGAGTGGGCGCCGGAGCGGAATTCCGACAGCGGCTTGCCCAGTATCCGGTCCAGTCTGTTCCCCGCCATGCGCTCAACGGCCGGGTTGGCGTAGATGACCCGGTGATCCGCGTCCGCCGCCAGGATGCCGGTATGGGCGTGTTCGATCATTGAACTCTGCAGTGACATGAAGCTGGAGGCATGCTCCAGCCGGCGAATGGAGCGATGGAACAGCCAGGCGATCAGCAGGGCGCTGACCACCACAAAGAGCCAGCCCTTGAATGTCTGCGCCCTCGACAGCACATCATAACCTGCATCGGCAAACAGCCAGGCCACCAGTTGATCAGAGAAGAAAATCCACAGGCTCCCCAGCACCAGGTAGATCAGGGCAATTCCCAGTGATGATGTCCTGGCGTCCGGTAAGGGCACGACGAGTACCTCCACAACTCCGACGGCAAAACCTGGCACGAGCCTGCTTCCCGTGTCACGGCACCATGAAGTATGCTGCCATCGACTGACCACGTAACTCCGGAGCATCCATGCCATCCAAGAAACCGTTTTCGTTACTGGAGCTTGCATCCGTCAGGGAAGGCGATTCCGTATCACAGACACTGTCAAACAGTGTAGCCTACGCACGCCACGCCGAAAGCCTGGATTTCAACCGCTTCTGGCTGGCGGAGCACCACAACATGGAAGGCATCAGCAGTTCCGCCACGTCGGTGCTGATCGGTCATATCGCCGGCCAGACGGAGCGCATCCGCGTCGGCTCCGGCGGCGTCATGCTGCCCAACCATCCGCCACTGGTGATCGCCGAGCAGTTCGGCACCCTCGAATGCCTGTACCCGGGGCGCATTGACCTGGGCCTGGGCCGTGCCCCCGGCACCGACCCCATCACCAGCCGCGCCCTGCGCCGTGACGGCATCGGCGCCGAGCAGTTTCCCGACGATGTGGAGCGACTGCAGGAGCTGCTGGGCCCCCTCCAGCCCGGCCAGCAGGTGAAGGCCATTCCCGGCGCCGGCACCAACGTGCCCATCTGGCTGCTGGGGTCGTCCCTGTTCAGCGCCCAACTGGCGGCCCTTCGCGGCCTGCCCTATGCCTTTGCCGGGCATTTCGCGCCGCGCCTGTACCGGGAGGCCCTGAAGGTCTACCGGGAGCACTTCCGGCCATCGGAACAACTGCAACGCCCCTACGCCATGCTGTGCCTGCCGGCGGCCCCCGCCGATTCCCTGGATGAGGCCCAATACCTGACCACCACCAGCTACCAGCGGATCCTGGCGCTGTTCCGTGGCCAGCCCCTGTTGATGAAGCCACCGGTGGAGTCCATGGACGGCCTCTGGAGCCCGGCGGAAGAAGCCGGCGTGCGGGATTTCCTGGCCCTGCAGTTGCTGGGGGACGCCGACAACCTCCGCCAGCGCCTGGAGCAGATCCTGGCCACCGTGGAGGTGGACGAACTCATGTTCACCGTGGACCTGTACGACCCGGTCCGGCGGCGCCACGCTCTGGATATCCTGGCGGAGGTGCGGGACTCGCTTTAACCGTCCAGCACCGATGCCGGCTCCACGTAGTCCAGGCCATGGGCCTGGGCCACCTCCCGGTAGGTTACCTGACCGTGGCAGACGTTCAGGCCCGCCAGCAGGTGGGGGTTATCACGCATGGCCCGGACCGGCCCCAGGTTCGCCAACTGGCGGATAAACGGCAGGGTGGCGTTGGTCAGTGCCAGTGTCGATGTGCGGGCCACGGCCCCGGGCATATTGGCCACGCAGTAGTGCACCACCCCCTCCTCGATAAACACCGGCTCATCGTGGGTGGTGGGCCGGGAGGTCTCGGCACAGCCGCCCTGGTCGATCGCCACATCCACCAGTACGCTGCCATCGGGCATGCGCCGCAGCATGTCCCGGGTCACCAGCTTGGGAGCCGAAGCGCCGGGAATCAGCACCGCGCCGATCACCAGGTCCGCCTCGGTCACGCACTGGTCGAGCTGGTCGGCACTGGAGAAAACCGTGCGGATGCGGTTGCCATAACGCTGGTCCAGTTCCCGCAGCACTTCCAGGTTGATGTCGAGAATGGACACGTCCGCCCCCATGCCCACCGCCATGGCCAGGGCATTCTGTCCCACCATACCGGCGCCGATAATGGTCACCCGGGCCGGACTGACACCGGGCACCCCACCCAGCAGCACGCCACGCCCGCCACGCTCCCGCTCCAGGCAATGGGCGCCGGCCTGCACCGACATGCGCCCGGCCACCTCTGACATGGGGGCCAGCAACGGCAGATGGCCATGGTCGTCGGTCACCGTCTCGTAGGCAATACAGGTAGCCCCGGAAGCCACCAGGTCCCGGGTCTGGGCTTCGTCGGGCGCCAGGTGCAGGTAGGTGAACAGGGTCTGGTCCGGGGTCAGGAGCTGGCGCTCATCGGCCTGGGGCTCCTTCACCTTGACGATCAGTTCGGCGTTGCGAAACACCGCCTCCGCCGAGGATTCCAGGACGGCACCGGCCCGCCGGTAGTCGTCGTCGGAAAAACCAATGGCCCTGCCTGCCGATTGCTGTACCAGCACCTCGTGGCCATCCCGGGTCAGTTCCCGCACTGCCGACGGGGTCATGCCCACCCGGTACTCGTGGTTCTTGATCTCTTTCGGCACACCTATACGCATACGCCACTCCCAGAAACATCCCGTGTGACAGAAGTATAGTGCCGTGAGGCGGAAATTCCCGAACACCGCCAACCCATCCGCGGGCGGATTCGCACCGTAGGATGAAAGTGGTCTATCATCAACGGGATACCGGCCCCGCAGGACTGGCGGCCGGACCAGCCCAACAAGTCACCCCTGTCAGAAGGATTTACGTATGACTTCACGCCTTACTTCCCTGGCCATTGGTGTTGGCCTCTCCCTGGCTGCCGGTTTGGCACACGCGCAGCTACAGACCGAAACCGTCACCTACACGGTGGACGGCCAGGAATTCACCGGCTACCTCGCCTGGAACGACAGTGACGACGGGGCCCGCCCCGGGGTCCTGGTGGTCCACGAGTGGTGGGGGCACAACGAATTTGCCCGGGACCAGGCGGAGAAACTGGCCGCCGCCGGCTATACCGCCTTCGCCCTGGACATGTACGGGGAAGGCAAGGTGACCGAGCACCCCAGTGAAGCCCAGGCGTTCATGAAGGAAGCCACCGGCGATCCCCAGGCACTCAAGGCCCGGTTCACCGCCGCCATGGAGGAACTTCAGGCGCATCCCACGGTGGACGACGACCGCATTGCGGCCCAGGGTTACTGCTTCGGCGGGGCGGTGGTGCTCAACATGGCGCGCATGGGCATGGACCTGGATGGTGTGGTGAGCTACCACGGCCCCTTGGGTAGCCCCATTGAGCCCGAGCCCGGCGACATCACGGCCCGCATCCAGGTCTACACCGGCGGGGCTGACCAGATGGTACCCGCCGACCAGGTGGGCGGCTTCGTTACCAGCATGCAGCAGGCGGAAGCGGACTTCTCGGTGACCAGCTTCCCGGGGGTGCTGCACTCCTTCATGAATCCGGGCGCGGATGCCATCGCCGAGGAACACGACATGCCGGTAGGCTATGACCGGGAGGCTGCGGAACGGGCCTGGGAGGGCACCATGGCCTTCTACCAGGCGATCTTCCAGGACTGAATGGCCCTTCCGCCACACACGGCCCGAACACCGGATTTCAGTCGTTTTGCGGCTGTTATCCGGTAAGTAGAACTACGGAATTTTTTGTTAATAAAGGGCTGGTATTCCCCGAAAAGCAGGAGTAGAGTCAGATTCAGGAAAGATCAGTAAAGCATTTCATAATCAAGGCGTATCTCTCTTCTGCAGTGGTGCATCCGTCCTGTTTTTGAATCCGCAGTTCTGTGTTTCCTCCCGAAGGTCCTGCAACGGAGTCCGGCATCCCGGCGCGATTGCAAGGACAATATCAAGTAAGTGTTTTGAATACAGGAAAATCGAGTATGTCTACTGTTACCGGTACTGTTAAGTTCTTCAACGAAGCGAAAGGCTTTGGTTTCATCACCCGTGAGTCCGGCCCGGACGTTTTCGTTCACTACAGTGCCATCCAGGGCAGCGGCTTCAAGACCCTGGCCGAAGGCCAGCAGGTCGAGTTCACCGTCACTCAGGGTCAGAAAGGCCCTCAGGCGGAGAACGTTGTAGCCCTGTAAATCAGGCTTCAGCGAAGGTGGCATTCAGGCAGTATTGAGTGCCATCGACATAAAAAAGGCAGCCTTATGGCTGCCTTTTTTGTTCCTGCGCCCGCGCCATGAGGTGGGGATTACAGGCCCTTGAGCACAGGCACAGGGCCGGGAGGCTTTTCTTCCGGAAAAGCCCAAACTCGCTTCGCTCAG
>NZ_JAVVLT010000120.1:0-26386 GCF_036224885.1 Marinobacter sp. OP 3.4 | reverse complement strand
TCTCAAGGCCCTCAGTGGCTCAGTAGGTTAACGAATTACCCAGACGGGACACTAGCTCAACGCTCGCACAGGCCCGCTGACAATCGAAAAACTTATGTTAAGGGACACTAGTATGGCACTGGCGAAACGCATCATCCCCTGCCTGGACGTGGACAAGGGCCGCGTGGTGAAAGGCGTCAACTTCGTGGACATCCGCGACGCCGGCGACCCGGTGGAAGTAGCCCGCAAGTACAACGAGCAGGGCGCCGACGAAATCACCTTCCTGGACATCACCGCCAGCCACGAAAGCCGCGACACCACCTACGAAACCGTGGAGCGGATGGCGGCGGAAGTCTTCATCCCCCTGACCGTGGGCGGCGGCGTTCGCACCGTGGACGATATCCGCAAGCTGCTCAATGCCGGGGCCGACAAGGTCTCCATCAACACCGCGGCGGTCTTCAACCCTGAGTTCGTCAGGGAAGCCGCCGAACGCTTCGGGAGTCAGTGCATTGTCGTGGCCATCGATGCCAAACGGGTCAGCGCCGAAGGCGAGGAACCACGCTGGGAAATCTTCACCCACGGTGGCCGCAAACCCACCGGCCTGGACGCCGTGGACTGGGCCCGCAAGATGGTCGCCATGGGCGCCGGCGAACTGCTGCTCACCAGCATGGACCGGGATGGCACCAAGATCGGCTTCGACATCGGCCTGACCCGTGCTATCAGCGATGCCGTCGTGGTGCCGGTGATTGCCTCCGGCGGGGTGGGCGAATTGCAGCACCTGGCGGATGGTGTTACCGAGGGCGGCGCCGATGCCGTGCTGGCGGCCTCCATCTTCCACTTCGGCCAGCATACGATCCCCGAGGCCAAGGCGTTTATGAAGGGGCAGGGTATCGAGATTCGGGACTAAGGTCGGTTATACCCTCTCCCTTGAAGGGAGAGGGTGGAGGCGGTCGGACTCCGAAGTTGCCTGCTTCCCCCTCTCCCCAACCCCTCTCCCTCCAGGGGAGAGGGGCTACGCATGGATTGGGAACCCCGAGGGGTCAATGTCCCTCAGGAGCACTGATTGCTTGGTGTTCTGACTTGTTCGCCACCGTTGGAATAATCTCCGGGTTCTCCCTCTCCGCAAACATCTGCCGATTACCGTTCCGAATGGCCCACACAGCGCTGACAGTAGCGACGGCAATGCCTTGCTCGTCCAGTTCCGGCAGGGCCTTTTCCAGATAGTCGACGGTGACAGTGTGGGGGTGCCCGATGGCGATGGCGGTGCCGTTTTCGCGGGCTTTCCGGATCAGTAGCTGGAACTGCTGGTGCACAAATTCTTCAGTCTGCTCGTGATCGAGGAAGACATCACGGGTGAGGGTGGGAACGTCGTTTTCCGCCGCTGTCCGGCCTGCGATCGTCGACGCAATGGTGCGGCTGTCCACGAAGTACAGCGGGTGCTCGCGCAGCTCCTCCATAACCCAGGCCATGGGTTCCGGGAGTTGGGTCAGCAGGCTGCCCATGTGGTTGTTGACGCCCTGCACGTAGGGAACGGCCCGCAGCGACTGGCGAAGGGTGGCAGTGATAGCGGGCCGGTCCATGTCAGCGGTCAGGCCGCCCGCGCCCAGGCCGATGTGCCGGGTGTTGTCCATGGGGGCATGCAGCATCACTTCCTTGTGGTGCCGGTGGGCGCTGGTGGCCAGCTCCCGGGTGTGACGGCGGTAGGGCAGGAAGGCCAGGGTCAGGGGCTGCTCCAGCCGGATCAGCCGTTTGCCTTCGACGGCATTGGCCCCCATGTCATCGATAATGATGGCAATGGTGGGCTGAACCCCCTCGTCCGCACGGGCGGGAAGAGGGGGCTGGTCGCCCCATGCAGCCAGGGGGAAGGTCGCAAGCAGTGCCAGTGTGGCTGCACAGACTCCTGGCCTCACTCCTCGCTGGCTCCCTGCTTGCTGAGGATGCCCATGCCCTTGAGCAGGTTCAGGGCCGAGCGCAGCTGGTAGTCCCGGTCGATTTCGGAATTGCTCGGGGCTTCCCGATCCTCCGGCTTGATGTCACCCTCGCCGTTCTCCAGGTGCCCGCTCAGGCTGGCCTCGCTGAAGAAGGGGCCACCTTCCAGTTCCGTCAGCGTGGCCGGGCGCACGGTGATGTCCGGTTCGATGCCCCGGGCCTGTATGGAGCGACCATCCGGGGTGAAGTAACGGGCCGTGGTCATCTTGATGGCGTGGGTCTCGTCCAGCGGGATAACGGTTTGCACCGAGCCCTTGCCGAACGAACGGGTGCCCATGACGACCGCGCGCTCATGGTCCTGAAGGGCCCCGGCCAGGATCTCGGAGGCGGAAGCCGAGCCGCCGTTGATCAGTACCACGATCGGTGTGCCGTTGGAGACATCCCCGGGTTCGGCGTTGAAGCGCAGCCGGGAGCTCTGGATGCGGCCCTCGGTATAGACGATCAGCCCCTCATCCAGCAGTGCATCGGAGGTGGCAACGGCCGCCTGCAGAATGCCGCCAGGGTTGTTGCGCACGTCGATGACCAGGCCGTCCAGGTCGCCGTCATTCTCCGATAGGAGCGTATTGATTGCATCAACGAACTGGTCGCCGGTCTCATCCTGGAACTGGGTGATGCGGACATAGCCATAACCGGGTTCCAGCGTACGGGACTTGATGCTGGTGACCTTGATGATGGCCCGCTCAACCTCGATCTCGATGGGAGCGCTCTCGCCATCCCGCATGATGGTCAGGGTCAGTGTGGTGCCGGGTTCGCCCCGCATGCGGGTAACCGCGTCCTGCAGTGTCATACCCTTCACCGGTTCATCGCCCAGCTTGATGATCAGGTCACCGGCCTGGACGCCGGCCTTCTGGGCGGGGGTGTCGTCGATGGGTGCGATCACTTTCACGAAGCCGTCCTCCATGCCGACTTCAATACCCAGGCCACCGAATTCGCCGGTGGTGGTTTCCTCCAGCTCGGTGTAGGCGTCGGGCTCCAGGTAGGCGGAGTGGGGGTCCAGCCCGGAAAGCATGCCCTTGATGGCATTTTCCAGGAGCTCCTGGTCGGAAACGTCCTCAACGTAGGCATCCTTGATACGGCTGAACACTTCCGTGAACTTGCGCAGGTCATCCAGGGGCAGGGCCCCTTCCTCGCCACCCATGGTGTCGGCGTGCGGTGAGACTGTCTCCGCCGGCTGCGATTCCTGGGCCGTGGCGGTTATACCGTAGAGGCAGGTGACTGCCAGCAAACCGCCAAGGAGTGTGGTTTTACAGCTGTGGATAACCGGTTTCATTCAGTGTCCCTGTTCGGATTCATGGATACGGCTGTCAGTATGGCGTTCCCGGTCCCTTTTGTCAGCCATGGCCGGGACGGAGGTTCCTGGAACTACTGGCGCTCCAGCCAGCGCATGGGGTTCTGGGGCTTTCCGTTGTGACGCAGTTCAAAATACACCGCCGGATCCTGGGTGCCACCCGTGCGACCGGCCAGGGCGATGGTTTCCCCGGCCCGTACCCAGTCCCCGGGGCTGGCCAGCAGGCTGGAGCTATGGCCGTACAGGGTCATGTAGCCCTCGCCATGGTCGACAATGGTGAGCATGCCAAAGCCCCGCAGCCAGTTGGAGAAGACCACGCGGCCGTAATGGACCGAGCGTACTTCCGCCTCTTCTTCGGTATTCAGCAGGATGCCATTGCGGCGCAGGTGCCCCTGGGCCATGGAGCCGCCGAAGGCCGCCACCAGGCGCCCCTGGGCCGGCCAGTCCAGCTTGCCCTGGCGCTGGTTGAAGGGCTCGGTCTCGGTGGGCGAGGGGATGCTGGCGATGGCTTCTTCCACTTCCCGCAGCAGCTTCTCCAGCCGGTCCCGGTCTGCTTCCAGGGTGCTGCGCTCGTCCTTGCGCTCGCTGATGTCCTGCTTGAGGGCCGCCAGGGCCTGTTCCCGGTTGGCCTTCTGTGCCTGCAGGGATTGCTGCCGTTCGCTGACCTGCTCCTCCAGCCGGATGACCTCGGCCTGGGCCTGCAACTTCTGCTGGCGGGTGGCCTGCAGTTCGGTCAGGGTTTCGTTGAAGGTTTCCAGGCGTCGGAGGTTGTCGCCGCTGAGATACTCGTAGTAAGTCATGGTGCGGGCGATCTCTTCCGGATCGGCCTCGTTGAGCAGGACCTTGATGGCGGGGGCCTTGCCCTCCATCCAGGCGCCACGGAGCTGCCGCTTCAGGGCTGAGCGCTGTTCCCGCAGGCTCTGGTCCAGGTCCTTTTCCTCGCTCTCAAGCTGCTCCAGTTCCCGGGCCTGTTGCCGGCGTTGTTCCTGAAGTTCCCGGCGTTCCCGGGTCAGGCGGCTGATCTCCCGCTCCGCATTTGCCAGGGTCTGCTCCAGTTCGCTGCGATCCTCCTCGGCGTCGGCCAGCCACTCGTCAATTTCGGCGATCTCTTCCTTCAGGGCTTCCACCTGGGCCGGGGTGACCTGATCCTGGCCATGGGCGACAGGGCCGATGGCGAGCAGAAACGCCACAAGCGCCAGCCGGAATGCTCCGGTGGCGCTTGTCAGCGGGCGATGTCCGGCGTTCCTGGCCATGGGGTGTCGCATTGGCGTGCCGGTCAGTCCTGGCTGAGGGTGACCAGGCTGTGGCCGGTCATGTCTCCGGGTTGTTCCAGGCCCATCATCGTCAGCAGGGAAGGCGCCACATCGCTGAGGCTGCCATCATCCTTCAGGCTGACCTTGCGATGGCCGACATACACCAGCGGCACCGGGCCAGTAGTGTGGGCAGTGTGGACCTGGCCGGAGGCGGGGTCGGTCATCTGCTCGCAGTTGCCGTGGTCCGCGGTGATCAGGGCCTCGCCTCCGACTTCGTCAAGGGCATCCGCGATGCGGGCGATGCACTGGTCGACGCACTCGGCGGCCTTGATGGCGGCGTCCAGATTACCGGTATGGCCCACCATGTCACCGTTGGCGTAGTTGCAGATCACCAGGTCGTACTTGCCGCTTTTGATGGCCTCCACCAGTTTGTCGGTCACCTCAGGGGCGCTCATTTCCGGCTGCAGGTCATAGGTGGCCACCTTGGGGGAGGGCACCAGAATACGGTCCTCGCCCTCAAAAGGCGTTTCCAGGCCACCGTTGAAGAAGAAGGTGACGTGGGCGTACTTCTCGGTCTCGGCGATGCGGAGCTGGGTCTTGCCCAGGTTGGACACATACTCGCCCAGACCGTTCTTGAGCTGTTCCGGCGGGTAGGCGCAGGAGGTCTTGATATCGGCGGCGTACTCCGTGAGCATCACGAAATCCGACAGCTTCGGGTGCTTGCGGCGCTGGAAACCGTCGAAATCATCCTCCACGAAGGTGCGGGTCATCTCCCGGGCCCGGTCGGCGCGGAAATTCATGAAAATGACCGCATCGCCGTCGTTGATGGTGGCGTCCGGCTCGGCCTCACCCTGGATGCGGGTGGCCTTGACGAACTCGTCGTTCTCGCCGCGCTCATAGGCTTCATCGATGGCGGACAGCGGGTCTGGTGCGGTGAACTCCGCCTCGCCCAGGGTCAGCAGATTGTAGGCCTGCTCGACGCGGTCCCAGCGATTGTCCCGGTCCATGGCGAAGTAGCGGCCGACGATGGAGGCGACACGACCGACGCCCAGTGCCTTCATCTTGTTGGCGGCCTTCTCCAGGGACGGGCGGGCGCTGCGCGGTGGCATGTCTCGGCCATCCAGGAAGGCGTGGATATAGACCCGTGTCGCGCCCTTTTGCGCCGCCAGCTCGGCGGCGGCCAGGATGTGGTCCTCATGGGCGTGCACGCCACCCGGGGACATCAGTCCCATGAGATGGACCGCACCGCCGTTGGTGACCGCCTGGTCGATGGCGGCCAGGAGCGCCGGGTTCTCATTGAAGGTGCCGTCTTTCAGGTCTTTGTCGATGCGTGTCAGGCTCTGGTAAACCACCCGGCCGGCACCGAGGTTCATATGGCCGACTTCCGAGTTGCCCATCTGCCCCTGGGGCAGCCCAACAAACATCCCTGAGGTGTTGATCAGCGTCTTGGGGAATTCCGCCCAGGCCTTGTCCCAGAACGGGGTGTTGGCCTTGCTGATGGCGTTGTCTTCAGCCGGGTCACGGTGGCCCCAGCCGTCCAGTATGATCAGTGCCGTCGTCTTGCGAGTGCTGGTCATTACGCTTTCCGGTGTGGTTGTGGGTGCGCTGGTGCGTTTCGGGCCCATGGCAGGTCGGCATCAGCGTCGCCTGAGAATTTGAAGCTGAATTCTAACCCGAATAGGGTGTGACGGGCTATGGAAGCCGCCTTCTGTCACCGGCGGAGGGTGTGTATAATCCGCCCAAATTATTACTTCGGGACAGGTTCATGGAACGGTTGTTTGAGTTCGTCGTAAATCACTACATTCTGGTATCCATCTTTGTGGCCCTGTTACTGGCGCTGCTTTTCCTGGAAAGCCGTCGTGGTGGCAAGAAGGTGTCGGCGCAGGAAGCTGTGAACCTGATCAACCGGGACGAGGCCGTGGTGGTGGACATTCGTGAGCGTAAGGAATTCAATGAGGGGCGCATTACCGGCTCCATCCATATTCCGCTCAGTGCCATCAAAGAGCGAGCCTCGGAACTGAAAAAGCACCAGGACAAGACGGTGATCGTGGTGGACAAGATGGGGCAGCATGCCGCCATGGCGGTGAAGCAGCTCAATGCCGAGGGCTACACCAATGTGGTTCGTCTCAACGGCGGTATCGGTGACTGGAAGGCCTCGAACCTTCCCCTGGTAAAGAAATAAGAAGTCCGACTGACACACTGAACGCAAAAAAGGAAAGATCATGGCTGAGAACAATCAGCAGGCTGCCGGCGGTGGTGATAACGCAAACCAGAACCAGCCCCAGTTTGCGCTTCAACGTATTTACGTAAAGGACCTGTCGTTCGAATCCCCGAACGCCCCGGACATGTTCCAGCAGCAGTGGAAACCGTCCGTGAACATGGACCTGAACACCTCCCACAACAAGGTCAGCGACACCCAGTATGAGGTGGTGCTGTCCATCACCCTCACCGCCAAGGTAGACGAGAAGGTCGCCTACATTGTTGAAATTCAGCAGGCGGGGGTGTTCCTGCTCAACGGTTTCCCGGAGCAGCAGGTACCGCCTATGCTGGGCGCCTACTGCCCGAACCTGCTATTCCCCTACGCCCGGGAGACTATCGACAACATCGTCACCAAGGGCAGCTTCCCGGCTCTGATGCTGGCGCCAGTAAACTTCGACGCCATCTTCGCCCAGGCGGTGAAGCGCAAGCAGCAGGAGCAGGAACAGCAGGGCGCCGAGGCGCCGGAAGGTCAGCAGACGCACTAATCGCTTTCTCTGATATAAAAAAACCGGCTTCGGCCGGTTTTTTTTATGGGCGACGACAGAGCGTCTTCAGGCCTCCAGTCTGGCGCCCTCAAACCCCAACTGTCGCCAGGCCTCATAGAGCACCACAGCGGCGGAGTTTGACAGGTTCAGGCTGCGGCTGTGGGGGAGCATGGGCACCCGCAGGCGATGATCCGCTTCAAGCCCGTTACGCACCTCTTCCGGCAAGCCCCGAGTTTCCGGGCCAAACATCAGGTAGTCCCCGGGTTCGAAGCTCACCTCATGGTAGGGCTGGCTGCCCTTGGTGGTGAGTCCGAACAGCCGCTGCGGCTGTTCCGCCTCCAGGAAGGTCTGGTAACTGGTGTGGACCTTCACGCTGGCATACTCGCTGTAATCCAGCCCGGCCCGTCGCATCTGCTTGTCCTCCAGGGTGAATCCCAGGGGCTCGATCAGGTGCAGGCGGCAGCCGGTGTTGGCGCAGAGCCGGATGATATTGCCGGTATTTGGCGGTATCTCCGGCTCGTAGAGCACGATGTTGAACATTAACGCTCGACGGCGAGCGCCACGCCCATGCCGCCGCCGATGCAGAGCGTGGCCAGGCCTTTCTTGGCGTCACGGCGCTGCATCTCGTGCAACAGGGTGACCAGGATACGGCAGCCGGAGGCACCGATGGGATGACCCAGGGCGATGGCGCCACCGTTCACATTCACCTTGCCGGTATCCCAGCCCAGGTCCCTGTTGACGGAGATGGCCTGGGCGGCAAAGGCTTCGTTGGCTTCCACCAGATCCAGGTCGTCCACGGTCCAGCCAGCACGCTGCAGGCAGCGCTGGCTGGCGGGAATGGGGCCGGTGCCCATGATGCTCGGGTCCACGCCAGCGTTGGCATAGCCCTTGATCACCGCCAGTGGTGTCAGGCCCAGTTCCTGCGCCTTGGCAGCACTACATACCAGCACAGCGGCGGCGCCATCGTTCAGGGAGGAGGCGTTGCCGGCGGTTACCGTGCCGTCCTTCTTGAATGCCGGCTTCAGCTTGCCCAGGCCCTCGGCGGTGGTGCCGTTACGGGGGCCTTCGTCCCTGTCCACCACAATCGGGTCGCCCTTGCGCTGGGGGATGCTGATGGGCACGATCTGGCCATCGAAGTAGCCACCGGCACGGGCGGCAGCCGCCTTCTGCTGGGAAGCGGCAGCGAACTCGTCCTGTTCCTCACGACTGATGCCATACTTCTCCACGATGTTCTCGGCGGTGACGCCCATGTGGTAGTCGTTGAAGGCGTCCATCAGGCCGTCGTTGACCATGGTGTCGATCATGGTCCAGTTGCCCATGCGCTGGCCATTGCGGCTGTTGGGCACCACGTGGGGCGACTGGCTCATGCTTTCCTGGCCGCCGGCGAGGATCATGTCGGCATCGCCACACTGGATGGCCTGAACCGCCATGTGCACGGCCTTGAGGCCGGAGCCGCAGACCTTGTTGATGGTCATGCCCGGAACGGAAGCGGGAATGCCGGCGTTGATGGCGGCCTGGCGGGCCGGGTTCTGGCCGCAGCCAGCGGTGAGGACCTGGCCGAGGATAACCTCGTTGATCTGGTCAGCAGCGACGCCGGTTTCTTCCAGTAGGGCCTTGATCACGGCGGTGCCGAGCTGGTCGGCCTTCAGGCTGGCGAGGGAACCACCGAAGGTTCCGATGGCGGTGCGTTTGGCCGCTGCGATGACTACATCTTGCATGTTGGGGGTCTCCGGTTTCTATTATTTCAGGCCTTGGGGGCGCGGTACCCGGCAGGGGGCCTTTCTCCGCTGCAATTCACGGCCCGTCCATGGACCGACCTTGCACCGGACCATCCATGGTCCTGCTACGAAAGACCCCTACCGGATACCGGATCGAGTAATGTGCTATCCGCATTAAGGGAAGGTTGATTCTATCGAAATTCAGAGAGTGGGCATAATCAGACCGGGGCACCAAACATGAGACTTCCCGAATCTCGATGGAGGTGTTGGGGGATGGGCTTTTCGTAACAGCGTCAGGAGGACGCGCAGCAAGGTCGGTCCAGGGACGGACCGTGAATTGCGGTGGAGAAAGCCCATCCCCCAACGCCTCCCCCTAAAGGTCAACCGGCAAAAAGAACTCAACCAAAAAAACCCCCAATCACCTGCAAACGCTCCCGACCAATAGCCTCACCAAGCTCCTTGCCTTTAAAGCCCTTTGCCATTAACGATCGTGCATCCACCGAGCGGGCTTCCTCCAGGGCATCCAGGAAACGTTGCTGAGTATCTGAATCCAGGCCATCCGGCAGGCAGGCCAATGTCGCCAGCAGTAAATCAAACCGCTCAGGCCGGCGCCAGGCGTCGGCCTGGTTGAACAGGTCAAGCACAATTTCTGCAGTCAACGCCGGCCCGCACGCCAGCGGTGCCAGCGCCACCACCAACCGTGACAGGTCCCGGCAATTGTTGGGGGCCTTCAGTGCCGCTGTCCGGTCAGCCACCTGTTCCGCCGACAGGCCATGTAACAGTGCGGCACAGCGGCATTCCGTGGCCAGGTCCTGGGCGGCGGTATTGGCCAGGGCTTCCATCGCGCTCCGGAAGGCCGCATCGTTATCCGCCAGTTCGGGAATAAGATCCCGAAGTGCACCGGTGGCCTTGAGTATGTCGAAGAAGGTGGTAGGTGTTACCTCGTGAAGGGCCCGCTGGATCTCCTGCCAGACACGCTCGGGAACCAGATGCTGCACCTCGCCGTCCGCGACCATCTGCCGCATTAACGCCATGGTGTCGTCCGCCACCTCGAAACCCAGGTGATGGAACCGGGCCGCGAAACGGGCCGTCCGCAGGACGCGTAGCGGGTCCTCCGCGAAGGCCTCGGAGACATGGTGCAGGCGGCGGTTCTGCAGGTCTTCATGGCCGTGGAACGGGTCCACCAGGGTGCCGTCTTCAGCCATGGCCATGGCATTGATGGTCAGGTCCCGGCGCTTGAGATCGTCCTCCAGGGTCACATCCGGTGCGCTGTAAACCGAGAAACCGTGGTAACCCCGCCCCTGCTTGCGCTCGGTACGGGCCAGGGCATATTCCTCATGGGATGTCGGGTTCAGGAACACCGGGAAATCCGCGCCTACCTGCTTGTAGCCCTGTGCCAGCATCTCATCCGGCGTGGCGCCTACCACCACCCAGTCCCGGTCCTTCACCGGAAGGTTCAGCAATTTATCCCGGACGGCGCCGCCAACCAGATAGATGTCCATATAATGAGGTAGCCCATTGTCGATGGATTCAGTCAGCCCGTGATTATGAGGGCGGGGCGACAAACAGGCAAAAGAAAGCCCGCCGCGAGGGCGGGCTTGCAGAGACGGGAACGTGGAGTCGCTAGAAAGCCACGCCCAGTTCGATGGACCCGCCCACGTCGGCATCACTGACCAGTCCGGCGATATCGAGCCGGGCACCGAAGGGTGACAGGCCAACACCGGCGGTAAACTGGGTATCTTCCTCGATGCCGCTGTTGTCATCGTTACTGGCAATGTTCTGACGGGCACCCAGGCGCAGCTGGGCGAAACGGAAAGCGTCGAATTCCGCACCGACTGCGACCCACTGGGTGGCGTCGCCATGACCAAAGGCCTTGCGTTCCGTCAGCTCCGCCTCGGCGGTAACCACGTGATACTCACCCGTGTGGGCAATACCGGCGGTTACCATCGGGTTCAGTTCCAGGGTGTGCTCTTCCTCACCCTTCGCCGTGCTGAATTCCGAGTCCAGCTCCATGGGAATCAGGTTCTTTACCGCGACACCAGCATTCCACTGCTGTTCCTCGCCGAAGGCATAGGCGGCGCCCAGGTCAAGGTTGAAGCCACTCTTGGTGGACTCGTAATCGCCGTCGTCGAAATCATCTTCGTCAAAGTCGTCAATCAACTGGGTGTACTGATAGGTCCGCAGCTGCACGTACTTGGGTGAAACGCCCAGCTGGACCGGGTTTTCCAGCCCAAGATCGAATGAGCGACCCAGGCTGACGCCGGCTTCAATCACTGCTGAGGCCAGGGCATGCCCGGAAGACTCCAGATCCCCGTCCAGTGACGAAAGATCGGTACCGTCGATGGCGTCCTGCAGGCGGTTCATGTCAGCGTCGCTGATGTTACCGCGGGCGGTTACCCTCAGGCTCGCATTGGTAAACACGCCCACCGCGAGGCGTTCGCCCGGGATTGCGAGGCTGAGGCCCGCAGCGGCATCGGCCCGCATGGTATCGCCTTTCAGGGCATCCAGCTGATCGTAGAGGTTCCTGGCTTCGGCCTGCGCCATCGTCGGGGACATGCCCGAGAGATCGTTGTAGGAATCGATGCTGTCCTGGATATCCTCGATTTGGTCGATCACTTCTTCTTCATCCGCGTAGCGGGCACTGACGGAGGGGATGATGAGCCCGAAGTCGTTTGACCAGTCATGGTGCTTTGACGCCAGCATGGCCGGATTGGCCATATTCGCGGTGGCGGGGTGAGCAATGGCAACGCCGGTGCCTCCCATGCCAAGGGAGCGGGCGGTATTGAAGGACTGGGGGGCGGCAAGGGCAGCGGTTGAGCTCGCACAGAGCGCTACCGCGAGGGCAAGACGACTGACTTTCATGTTTGATACCGTTTGTTATCTGGTTGAATCGGGGACCCGGTGGCATGAGGTTAAGGCGGTTTGTGACCGGGTTCATTGTTTTCCTGGTTACGGATTGTCTCTGTATGTAAGTGAGGAGGGGCGGCGAACGATTGCCGCTGATGGTGATGTCCGGAACCAGCGGAAAGCAGTAAGGCTTTCTGAATCATGTGTTTGTGGAAGGTGGCCTGATTTTTTCATGGGGCATGACAGAATTGCGTGTGCTGACAACTGGAGTCACCCCATGAAGTTATCCTGTATTGCCCTGTTGCTGATCGTGGCGTTGTCCGGCTGCGCCAGTAACAGTGAGTATAAAGGGCAGTCCCGGAACGGTTCGGATAACTTCGAGCCGATCATCGTTCGTGTCAGCGGGTATGGCACCTACGAACACGTGGCCACCGACCGGCCCAATCCCCGCAAGCGCCTGATGGCCAGACGGGCTTCGCAGCTGGATGCCTACCGTAACCTGGCGGAACGGGTCTACGGCACGGTGATCTATGGCAGCTCCACCGTCAGCGACTTCGTTGCCCACAGCGACATGTTCCGCACCTATGTGGACAGCTACCTTCGTGGTGCCAAGCTAGTGGATATCCAGGAACACGACGATGGCGTGATCGAAACCGTGATGGAACTGAAACTGGAACGCCGCTTCCGGGAATGCGTGTCCCGGGTCAGCGACCGTGACGTATCCGGCTACTGCCCCGACCCTCTCCCCACCGGTGACGGGGCCACGGGCGATGTGGTCAGTAGCGGTTCTGACTCCCTGTATTATCTGGATTGATGGTAATACCCATGACACTGATCATTCGGACACTCACCCTGGCCGTGCTGCTGGGAATCAGCTTCGCCGCCAGTGCTGTCACGCTGGAAGGCACTGGTATCGCCACTATCCATGGCGGCGACCTGGACGCAGCCCGGGCGGCAGCCCGTGAGGCAGCCATCCGGGATGTGGCCCTGCAGCGGGACGTGCGTGTCAGCAGTGAAGAGACTGTGCTCAATGGCCGGATTACCGACTCGCAACTGACCGTCTCATCCCGGGCGCAGATCAGCCATGTCGAGGTGGTGGATGAACGTCGGGTGGGTAACGCCCTCCGTGTGACCGTCCGCGCCCAGGTGTCCGACCGGGAGGGCAGTTGCCAGGCGGGTGATGCATCCAGCCTGAGAAAGCGGGTGGCGGTGACCGGCTTTACCCTCCAGCAACCGGAACAGGCGCGACTGGGCGGCCTGGATGATGCCGGCCAGATGTTGCCGCAGTGGCTGCAGTCCGGGTTACAGGCCCAGGGTAACCTGCAGGTGCTGAAGGCGTCCGGTACCCAGCTGTATCCGGATGTGATGAATGCGCCCACCAGCCAGCAGTTCAACAACCGGCTGACCAATGTGATCGATGTGTCTCGGGAGCTGGGGGCCCAGTTCGTGGTGGCGGGGGTGATCCGGGATATCGGCGTGGAGGACCCCTCAGCCTGGAATACCTCTGTGCTGCACAGCATCGGTCGGGGCCTGGGCGCCAGCAATACCGAGCGCCGTTTCATCGCCGATATGATGATTTTCGACGGCTTCAGCGGTTCCCCGGTCTACCAGAAGCGCTTCCAGACCCGAGGACGCTGGGACGCTGGCAGAGGCCAGTCCTCCGGTTTCGCCTCGGCCGGTTTCCTGGAAACCCCCTATGGTCAGGCGGTGGCGGATCTGGTGACGCAGATGCGCAATGATATCCAGGGTGCGCTGGCCTGCCAGCCGTTCATGACCCGTATCACCCGGGTGGAAGGCACCAAGGTGACCCTGGCCTCCGGCGCCACGGCGGGTCTGCGTCCGGGGGATACCCTGGCGCTGTACCGCAGCTATTCCCATTTCGACAGCCCGGATGCCACGCCGGAACTGCTGGAAGCAGATATCGAAGTCACCCTGGATAATGTGTTCCCGGAATACGCCAATGGCGTGATTCCCCAGTATGGTGCCCTGGAAAATATCCAGCGCGGGGATATCGCCATTATCTGGTAGGCAATCAGGAGGCCAGCACGTTGTCTGGGGTGCCCCGGGGTGGGGGAGGTCTTTCAGAGCAGGGCCATGGGTGAGACAAGCGTCTATGAAGCACAGCTTCATGCGCAGTCGAACGACTGCCATCTGTGATGGCAGGCCGGACCGGCCCGGTAACAAGGTCGGTCCAGGGATGGGCCGTGAATTGCGGCGGCGAAAGACCTCCCCCCACCCCGGGGCGCCGTACACCCGGATTCAATGCACGCTGGCGCCTTTCTTTGGCTTGTTACCAAAGCACACTTGATAAACATCGTTGTAGTGCCTGGCAAAGTGCACCGTCAGGCCTTCCCGCAGGTAGTCCGGCAACTCCTCGTAATCCCCCCGGTTGGCTTCCGGCAGTATCAGCGTATTGATCTTCTGCCGCCGGGCGGCGATCACCTTCTCGCGGATACCGCCCACCGGCAGCACCTGACCCGTCAGCGTCAGCTCGCCGGTCATGGCGATACCCTGAGCCGGGGTCTCCCGACGGGCAATGGAGAGCAGGGCCGTGGCCATGGTGACCCCGGCACTGGGGCCATCCTTGGGCGTGGCGCCCTCGGGAACGTGCAGGTGCACGAAGGACTTGTCGAAGAAGGCCGGGTCCGCCTTGAGCCGTTTCAGGTTCGACGACACATAGCTGTAGGCGATGTCCGCGGACTCCTTCATCACGTCCCCCAACTGGCCGGTCATACGGAAGCCCCGCTGGTTGGTGTGGATGCGGGACGCCTCGATACTCAGGGTGGCGCCGCCCATGGCGGTCCACGCCAGGCCGGTGACCACGCCGACCCCCTTCAGGGCTTTCTCCTTGCGGAAGGCCGGCTGGCCCAGGTAGGCCTCCAGGTCGGAAACCCCCACCTTCACCGGTTTGTCCGGGGTCTCCAGCAGCTTCACGATGCCCTTGCGGATGATCTTGTGGAGTTGCTTCTCCAGGTTGCGCACGCCGGATTCCCGGGCATAACCCTCGATCACCTGGCGGATGGCCGCGTCGGTGATATTGAGCTGCTTCTTCAGCAGTCCGGCCCGCTTGAGCAGCCGGGGTAGCAGATGGTGCTTGGCAATGGCCAGCTTTTCCTCGGTGATGTAGCCGGACAGACGGATAGTGTCCATCCGGTCCAGCAACGGCCGGGGAATGGTATCCAGCTGGTTGGCGGTGCAGATGAACAACACCTTGGACAGGTCCAGGCGCACATCCAGGTAGTGGTCCAGGAACTCCCGGTTCTGCTCCGGATCCAGGGTTTCCAGCAGGGCCGACGCCGGGTCCCCCTGGAACGAGGTGCCGATCTTGTCGATCTCGTCCAGCATGATCACGGGGTTGGACACCTTGGCGTCCTTCAGGGCCTGCACGAACTTGCCGGGCATGGCGCCGATGTAAGTGCGGCGGTGGCCCTTGATCTCGGCCTCGTCCCGCATGCCCCCCAGACTGAAGCGGTAAAACTCCCGGCCCAGGGCTTCCGCCACCGAGCGACCGATGGAGGTCTTGCCCACGCCGGGCGGGCCCACCAGTAGCAGGATGGAGCCGGAGATCTCGCCCTTGAAGGTGCCTTCCGCCAGGAACTCCACAATCCGGTCCTTCACGTCGGCCAGGCCGTCGTGGTCCCGGTCCAGCACCTTGCGGGCGTGGCCCAGGTCGAAATGGTCGTCGGAGGTGATGCCCCAGGGCACCTGGGTGATCCAGTCCAGGTAGTTGCGGGTGACGCCGTATTCCGGGGAGCCCTGTTCCAGCACCTGGAGTTTCTGGATTTCCTCGTCGAATTTCGCCTGTACGTCTTCATTGGGTTCCAGTTTGTCCATGCGTGCCCGGAATCGCTCGACATCGGCGGTCTTGTCGTCCTTGGCCACGCCCAGTTCCCGCTGGATGACCTTCAGTTGCTCCCGCAGGAAGAACTCCCGCTGGTGCTTCTGCACCTTGTCGTTCACTTCCTCATTGATTTCCGCCTGCAGCCGGGCGACTTCCTGTTCCTTGCGCATCAGCACCAGCACCTTCTCCATGCGGCGCAGCAGCGGCACGGTGTTCAGCACATCCTGCAGGTCGCGACCGGGAGCGCTGGTCATGGAGGCGCCGAAGTCGGCCAGGGGCGAGCTATCGTCCGGCCCGAAGCGGGACAGGTACTGTTTCACGTCCTCGCCATAGAGTGGGTTGGAGCGCAGCAGCTCCTTGATGGCGCTGATAATGGCCAGGGTGTAGGCCTTGAGTTCGTCGGCCTGCTCCTCGGGCTCATCCGGGTATTCCACTTCCACCAGGTAGGGCGGTTTGCGGCGCAGCCACTGGGTGATGCGGAAACGGGTCAGGCCCTGGGCAATGAACTGGACCTTGCCGCTTTCCTGCTGGGCGTGGTGGACGCGGACTGCGCAGCCCATGGTCTCCAGCTCCTCGCTGGCGGGAATGCTGCGCTCCGGGTCCGGATCCTCCACGAAGCAGATGCCCATCATATGGTGTTCGGTATCACCCACCCGCTTGAGGGTTTCGTGCCAGGGGTCCTGGTTGACCATCACCGGCTGCACCTGGGCGGGGAAGAAGGGCCGGTTGGACACCGGAATGACGTACATGCGGCGTGGACGGGCCTCACCGGGCAGTACCAGGCTGGTGCCGGTCTTCTCGTCGCTGCCAATGTATTCGGTGATGTCGTCTTCCGGTTGCTCGTGCTGCTGGTCGTCGGCCATTGTCTTCCTCATGTCCTCGCGAATGGGATGTCCGGGCCACGGGCCCGGCCTGATCATGGGTCTATCCTGCTATGTAGCGGCAAGGTATGGGAATTCAAGGTTCGGCCTGGCTTGAATTCAGCACCAATGACACCATGTACAGGATAGTTTTTCGTAACCACTTACCGGATCAGACAGGATTCTTGCCATGAGCAATTCGCCGTTTATCTTCGAAGCCACCATGGACAACTTCCAGGAGAAGGTCATGGACGCCTCCCAGTCCACCCCGGTCCTGGTGGATGTATGGGCGGAATGGTGTGCGCCCTGCAAGCAGATCATGCCGATCCTGGAAAAGCTGGCGGACGAGTACAATGGCGGCTTCCTGCTGGCCAAGGTGAATGCCGATGAGCAGCAACAGCTTACCGCCAGCCTGGGAGTTCGCAGCCTGCCCACGGTGATCCTGGTGAAGAACGGCCAGGCGGTGGACGGTTTCAACAGCGCCCTGCCGGAAGGCGAGGTCCGCAAGCTGCTGGAACCGCATGTGGAAAAGGCCGAGGAGCAGGAGACCCCCTACGACAAGGCCCACCGGCTGTGGGAAGAGGGTGACCTGGATGGTGCCCTGGCCATCTTCAGCCAGCTCAACCAGCAGAACCCGGACGACCTCAAGGTGCTGATCGACCTGGCCCAGATCAAGGCGGAGCAGGGCGACCTGGATACCGCCGAACAGGTGCTGGACAGCCTGCCCCCGGAAGAGAAACTCCAGCCCAAGGCCAAACAGTTGGCGGCCCGGCTGAACATCCTGCGCCAGGCTGGCGAGCTGCCCCCCATCAAGGACCTGGAAATGGCCCTGGAGCAGGACCCGAAAGACCCGGACGCCCTGCACCAGCTATCCATGCAGTACGCCCTCAACGACCGCAATGCCGAGGCCATGGACCTGCTGATCCGCCTGATGCAGGCGGATCCCGCCTACAAGGATGGTATTGCCAAGACAACACTGGTGGAACTGTTCGAGAAGCTGGGGAATAACAACCCGGATGTGCGGACCTATCGGCGGAAGCTTTATACCCTCATGCACTGAGGTTTTTTTAGGGGTTCCACGCCAACTGGCGCCGTATATTCCCTCTCCCCTGGAGGGAGAGGGCCAGGGAGAGGGGGAGGCGACCGGCTGTCTCTTATACACATCTCCGAGCCCACGAGACCTCTCTATCCGCCGCGCGCGGGCGCCGGCCGCGAGGTCGTCGACGCCGTCGCCGGGCTCACGCCCGCAGCGGTCGTCTACGTCGCGTGCGACCCCGTCGCCCTCGCGCGAGACCTGCGCACCTTCCGCGACCACGGCTACGACACCGCACGGGTCGAAGCGATCGACCTGTTCCCGCATTCGCACCACGTCGAAGCGGTGGCGGTGCTGACCGCCGAGGGACGCGTGGATAGAGTGCTGACATGACCCGCGTGGCCCTCATCGACGATCACGAGTCGGTGCGCCTCGGGCTCGAAGCCGCGTGTGATCGCGTGGGCGGTCAGACCGTGGTGTTCTCGGGCAGCTCGGTCGCCGAATACCTCGACTGGCGCGCCTTCAGCGCGTCCGCACCGGCGGATGTCGTCGTGCTCGACCTCACCCTCGGCGACGGCACGACGGTGTCCGAGAACGTCCGCCGACTCGTCCGTGACGGTTCGAGCGTCATCATCCACAGCGTCGCCGACAGGCCCGAGGCCGTCCGCGAGGCGCTGCTGGCGGGAGCCGCCGGGATCGTCAGCAAGTCCTCCCGCATCGACGACGTCACCGCCGCCATAGACACCGTCTCGCGCGGCGAGCCGCTGAACAACGTCGAGTGGGCGAGCGCCATCGAAGGAGACCGCGCGTTCGCCGACGCCCAGCTGTCCGCACGCGAGCGCGACGTGCTGCGCCTGTACGCGGCAGGCCTGCCGCTGCGCGCCGTCGCCGAACGGCTCGGGGTGGCCTACTCCACGGCCAAGGAGAACATCACGCGAGTGCGGGTGAAGTACGTCGAGGTCGGCAGGCCCGCGCCCACCAAGCTCGACCTGATGCGCCGCGCGATCGAGGACGGCATCCTCACCCCGCCAGCGGCGGAGGGCTCGGTCGGCCATGAGCGTCGGCGCTGAGGCGCAGCGCGCGGCGCCCCCCGAGGCGACGACGCGCATCCCGCAGGGGCCGGAGGGCGCGGCATCCCTCGGCTCATTCACCCGGCGCAGGGTCGAGCGCGTCCTCACCATCGCCATCGCCATCGGATGCCTCATCCTCGGCGCTCAGGCTTTCTTCACCGCCCTCGGGCCGAGCGATGAGGCACCCGGGTGGCACGTTCCGCTCATCGTCCTCACCTTCGGTCCGCTCGCGGCCATGGTGATCGCCTGCGCGGTCGGGCGCGCCGAGCGCGTCTTCGCGGCGATCTTCTGCGTCTGCTACGTCGTGGCGCTGGCCCTGTGGCCGGCGGCGACCGCCGGCCAGCCGTCGGATCCCACCACGCAGCCGTGGATCTGGTACCTCGTCAATGTCGCCACGGTCGCCTCGGTGATCGTGGTGCCGTTCCGGTGGCAGGTCGCATGGACGCTGATGGTGCCGATGTTCTTCGGCTCGGTGCGGATCCTGCAGACCGACGCGGCCCCCGCGCTGTGGATTCCGCTGGTGCTGGACGTCTCCTTCGCGCTGATCCTCGGGATGATGCTGATCACCCTCGGTCGGGTGTTCCGGCGGATCGCGGCCGACGTCGACGACGCGCGCACCAAGGCGGTCGCCAGCTACGCCCGCGCCGCAGCGGCCAACGCCGCGGAGGAGGAGCGGATCGCCGTTGCCGCGCTCATGCACGACAGCGTGCTGGCCGCCCTGATCGCCAGCGAGAGAGCCGACACCGAGCGCGAGCGCACCCTCGCCGTGGCGATGGCCCGGGAGGCGCTCACCCGCTTCGCCAACACCGAGCAGGGGGCGGAGGAAGGCAGCGACGAGCCCACCGACGCCGGCGCGCTCGCCGACGCTGTCGAGCGTGCCGCCGAGAACCTCGGAGCCTCGCCCGCGCGCAGCCGCGACATCGATCCCGGTACGCCGGCGCTTCCGGGGCGGGTCGCGCGTGCCCTGACGCTCGCGGCGACCCAGGCGGTCGCGAACGCGGTCGAGCACGCAAGAGGAGAAGGCCTGGCCGTCCGGGTGTCGGGCCGGCCCGACCGCATCGCGGTGATCGTCTCTGACACCGGAGACGGGTTCGACCTGCATGCCATCCCCGACGATCGCCTCGGGATCCGGGCGTCGATCGTCGCCCGCGTGGCCGCCGTCGGGGGTATTGCGACCGTGGAGCCGACTCCCGGGGGGACCACGGTCACCCTGGAATGGCGGCCGGTGAGCGCATGATCCCCGTCCGCGGCATCCTTCTCGGCCTCGCCTTCGCCTTCACCGCCTATCTCGCGGCGCGGGGACTGTGGTGGACGGATGACGTCCAGAACCCGTCGCTGGTGATCGCCGCGCTGCTGCTGTACCTCCCCACGACCTGGCTCTGCATCTTCTGGGAGCCGCGGCTCGCCGCCGACGACCCGGTCGAGGCCTCGGTGACCGCGGGGGTGCGCGGACCCACACGCCTTCCGGTGTGGATCGCGCTCCTCGCGATCGCCAACGCCGTCGTCGTACCCGCGGCGATCTCGATGGGGGTCGCCGCCGACATCCGCACCGAACCGTTCGCGACCTGGTACCTCGGCGGCATCGGCGCCCTCATGACGATCGTGATGGCGCGGCGCCGGCCCCTGTTCGCCTGGATCGGCACCGCGATCCTCGCCGTGCTCTCCGCGCTGTGGATGGGGCCCCTCGACGCCCTGCGGCTCGGCCTCGTCGGATCGGTGGTGTGGGTCGTCGTCGCCCAGCTGCTCATCCGCGGGCTCGACCGCGCCGCACGAGACACTGCTCAGCTCGCCGAGCTGCAGCGGGTGTCGTCGTCGTGGCAGGCCTCTCAGCTCACCCGCCAGCGGGAGCGGCGCATCCAGGTGCAGCGCGCCCTCGCGATCGCCGGGCCGCTTCTGACCCGCACCGTCTCGACGGGTGGACGGCTGACGCCCGAGGAGCGACTGCAGGCGCGCCTTGCGGAGGGTCGTCTTCGAGACGACATGCGCGGACCGCGACTCCTCGACGACGATGTGCGCGCCGAGGTGGAGCGCCTGCGGCGCCGGGGCGCGTCGGTCACGATGCTCGACGAGGGGGGCCTGGACGGCATCGACGAGCGCTCGCTCGCGCTCATCCGCGCCGAGCTGGCCGAGACGCTGCGCTCCGCCACGTCGGACCGGCTCTACATCCGCACGTCGCCGCACACGCGGGTGGCGGTCACCGTCGTCGGGCGCTCGGGCACCGAGAACGGCCTGTCCGATGAGGATGCCGTCGACCTCTGGCGCGAGATCGATCACCCCGGACGGTGACGGGCGCCGCCGACGATCGCAAGCCCACGGGTCCGCCCGCGGTCATGAGACCGGGCGACACATCCGGGGGAGGAGGCGAGGGGCGGCGAAGCCGCCCGCCCCTCGCCTGAGCGAACGGTTACCCGAAAACCGTTCGCGCAGCCAAACCGCTTGGACCGTCGAAGAGACGACGGGCGGTCGGGCCGAACGCAGAGCGTTCCAGCTCCTCCAGTATGCAGGGTCAGAAACGGGCTGTCTGTAGGTAGTTTGGGGGACAAATCGTCGATTTCGACGATTTTCTCAGCCGGCGAAGCGGCCCCACCCGACGTCGCGACGCAACGGCCGGCGCAGTCCGCGCTGCGAGACCGACCAGGCGCTGCGGGTGGGGCGGTCATCGGCCACGGCCTCGGCCGATTCGGCCGCGTACTCCTGGCTGACCACGGCGATCAGGGCGGCCAGCTCCTCCTCGGTGGGAGAGCCCCGGCGCACATCGATCGCCACCGGAGGGAGGATATCGGCCTGGTCCGCCGTGCCGTTTCGCGGATCGCTCGCCGCGCTCACAGCGGGATGTTCCCGTGCTTCTTCGGGGGCAGGCTCGCCCGCTTCCCGCGGAGCGAGCGCAACGCCTTCGCGACGGCGACCCGGGTCTGCGCGGGTTCGATGATGCCGTCGAGTTCGCCGCGCTCCGCGGCGAGGAACGGGGATGCCACGTTGTAGGTGTATTCGTTGGCGAGGCGGGTGCGCACGGCCGCGACATCCTCCCCTGCTTCCTCGGCGCGCTTGATCTCGCCGCGGTAGAGGATGTTCACCGCCCCCTGGCCGCCCATGACGGCGATCTCTGCGGTGGGCCAGGCGAGATTGACGTCGGCGCCGAGCTGCTTGGAGCCCATGACGATGTAGGCGCCGCCGTAGGCCTTGCGCAGGATGACGGTGACGAGCGGAACCGTCGCCTCGGCGTACGCGTAGAGCAGCTTCGCGCCGCGGCGGATGACGCCCGTCCACTCCTGGTCGGTGCCGGGGAGGTACCCGGGCACGTCGACGAGGGTGAGGATCGGCACCGAGAACGCATCGCAGAAGCGCACGAACCGGCTCGCCTTCTCACCGGCGTCGATGTTGAGGGTGCCCGCCATCTGCGACGGCTGGTTGGCGATCACTCCGACCGTGCGCCCCTCGACCCGGCCGAAGCCGATGACGATGTTCGGGGCGAAGAGGGGCTGGACCTCGAGGAAGTCGCCGTCGTCGACCAGGTGCGCGATCACCCCGTGGATGTCGTAGGGCTGGTTCGCCGAGTCGGGGATGACGGTATTCAGGCTCCGGTCGGCGTCGGTCGTCTCGAACTCGAACGCCGTCTCGTAGACCGGCAGCTCCGACATGTTGTTGTCGGGCAGGAATCCGAGCAGGGTCCGGGCGTAGTCGATCGCGTCGTCCTCGTCCTCGGCGAGGTAGTGGGCTACGCCCGACCGGGTGTTGTGGGTGTGCGCGCCGCCGAGTTCCTCCATGCCGACGTCTTCGCCGGTGACGGTCTTGATGACGTCGGGGCCGGTGACGAACATCTGGCTGGTCTTGTCGACCATGATGACGAAGTCCGTCAGGGCGGGGGAGTACACCGCGCCTCCCGCTGCGGGGCCCATGATGATCGAGATCTGGGGGATGACGCCGGAGGCGGCGGTGTTGAGGCGGAAGATCTCGCCGTACTTGCCGAGCGCGACCACGCCCTCCTGGATGCGCGCGCCGCCGGAGTCGAGGATGCCGATGATCGGCATCCCGCCCCGGAGGGCGAACTCCATGATCTTGATGATCTTGTCGCCGGCCACCTCGCCGAGCGAGCCGCCGAAGGTCGAGAAGTCCTGCGCGTACACCGCGACGGTGCGGCCGTGGATGGTGCCCGTGCCCGTGACCACCGAGTCGCCGTAGGGGCGGGACTTGTCCATGCCGAAGGCGGTGGTGCGGTGGCGGACGTACTCGTCGAACTCGACGAACGAGCCGGTATCGACCAGCAGCTCGATCCGCTCACGCGCGGTCAACTTGTTCTTGGCATGCTGCTTCTGCTGCGCCGTCGCCTCGGCGTCGAGAACGGCCTCCTGATAGCGCGCCCGAAGGTCCGCGATCTTGCCGGCGGTCGTGTAGAGGTCGGGCTGATCGGTCACGGGTTCCACCCTATCGGCGGGGCCCTGCGAGCCCTTGGAGGGTTCGCACAAGCGGTTCGCGGTTGTGCTGTGCGCTGCCCATCCTGCGGCATCCATCTGGCGCCCTCCGCGGGCGTGATTCCTCCGCGCGCGTACGATCGGCCCGCGCGAGTACATTCCGGCCGCTTTCGTACTCCGCTCGACCGATCGTCCTCGCGCGAGCGCGTCGTCCTCGCGCCAGCGCGCCGTCCTCACGCCAGCGCGCCGTCCTTGAGCCAGCGCCGTCCTTGAGACAGCGCTGTCCTCACGCCAGCGCGCCGCGCGGCGCGAGGTGCAGTCCCTGCGCCATGGCCCGCAGCACTTCGGCCTGCACCCGCGGCCAGTTGTGCACGACGTCGACGTAGTCGAAGCGGAAGACCGTGTATCCGAGAGAGCGCAGCAGCCGGTCGTGGCGGATGTCCTTCCGCCGCTGCGCCGCATCGGAGTGATGCGCGAAGCCGTCGATCTGGATCACCAGGCGATCCCCGATCAGGCCGTCGACCGGCTGGCCGCCGATGAACACTTGCTGCAGCACGCGCACCCCCACCTGGCGCATCCCGTCCACGAATAGCGTTTCCAGGCCCGAATCCGAGAGGGCACCGGCGAGGTCGGCCAACTGGCGCGCCACCGCAGTCCGCCACGCGACCGCGCGGAGATGATCCGGTGCGATGACGCCGCGCTGAAGACCCGATTCCCACACCGCGAGGGCGTCGGCGAATGGAAGGCAGACAGCCACCGCCGCCAGCACGTTCTCGATCGCGTCGACGAGTTCCCGCGCCGGCGCGAGAGTGACCGCCTGCTGACGGTGGAGGCGAACGTGAGCCGACACGCTGCTCGAGTGAGGCGGGATGCGCAGGTGCGGGCGGGTCGTGCCCTCAGGCCGCCACAGACCGAACGCATCCGTCGCGCTCACGCAGGTCACGACGCCGCCGAGGGTGGCCGCATGGCGCAGGCGCAGATCGAGGTCGGGCGTCACCACCCAGGTGCGGCGCAGCAGTTCGAGGCCCTGCTCGCCCATCGTCCGGCGGAGCGTGTCCGGGCGCCATCCGTTCTCGAGGAGCGTGGCACGGTGCACGTATCCCTGAGGGCGAAGGATGATGCGTCGCATCCGGTCAGCATGGTTGCGCCGCATGGTGGTCGACGGGGCCTCGCGGCATTCTGGGGATGACTCGCCGCACGCGCCTCATGTGCAGGAAGGGATGCCGCGACGGCGGCCCTCCACTCCCCGCGCGCGTACAATCGGCCGAGCCGAGTACGCCGCGCGCGGAAACGTACGCCGCTCGGCCGATCGTCCTCGCGCGAACCGGGGTCGACCTCTGAGGATGCCCACCGCCCGACGCGCAAGCCCCCGCGCGGCGCGCCACCCGCGCATAGGGTGAAGGCATGCCGATCCCCACCGACGGGTATCCCCGCGCCGCCGCCGTCAGCCCCCGCGTCCAGATCACCGAGTCCACCGACTCCACGAACGCCGACGTCCTCGCGGCCGCCGCCGCAAACCCCCCCGGCTGGCCGCACCTGTCTGTCCTCCTCACCACCGACCAGCGCGCCGGTCGCGGCCGGCTCGACCGCAGCTGGACCACACCGCCCGGCACCGCCCTGGCGATGTCGGTCGTCGTCCGCGTACCCGACCTGCCGGTCGCCGCGCGCGGGTGGATCCCGCTCGTCGCCGGTGCCGCGATGGCGCGCGCGGTCGGCGCGCAGCTGCGCGGCACGCCGCACTCGGCCACGCTGAAATGGCCGAACGATGTGCTCATCGACGGCGGCAAAGTCTGCGGCATCCTCGCCGAGGTGGTCGCCGACGATCCCGACACCGTCGTCGTCGGCGCCGGGGTGAACACGCGGATGACCCGGGCCGACCTCCCCGTCGACACCGCCATCTCCTTCGCCGCCCTCGGCCTCACGTGCGACGACGACCGCCTCGTGGCCGACTTCCTCTCGGCTCTGGACGAGCAGCTCAGCGCCCTTGTCGCCGCGGGAGGGGATGCCGCGGCATCCGGAGTCTCCGGAGAGGTGAGCGCCCTGTGCTCCACCCTCGGCGCCGACGTCGCCGTGCAGCTGCCCGACGGCACCCGGCTCACCGGCCGCGCAGCCCGACTCGACGCCGACGGACGTCTCGTCGTCGCGGACGCCACGGGCATCGAGACCGCGGTCTCGGCCGGCGACGTGGTGCACGTGCGCTGACCCGATCGCGGCCGAGAGCGCCGCGCGCCGGGTGTGGTGCGCCGGATTGTCGGGCCCTGCCCCGACAATGGGTGCATGACGCACCCGACCAGCTTCGCCGGGCGTCCCGCCACTCCCGCGCCGGGGGTGCCGACGCCCGAGCTGCGGATCGCCCGGGTGCGGTCGCACGCGCGGCGGCTGTTCTGGTCGGCCCTCATCCTCATCGCGGTGGCCGGTGCCGCCGGATACTTCTGGGGCAACCTCCCTGCCCCGTTCGAGAACTGGATGCTGTTGACCGCAGCCGCCGTGGTGGTCTTCCTCCTGGTGCTGCTGCCGTTCGTGGCGTGGTGGAGCCGCGTCTACACGATCACGACCCGGCGCGTCATCGAGCGTTCGGGCATCTTCGCGACCCGCCGTCGCGATCTGTCGCATGTGCGGGGCTACACGATCCAGGTGCGCCGCGGGCTGTTGCAGCGGCTGTGGGGTGCGGGAACCCTCACCCTGTCCAACGGGGCCGACGAGCCGCTGCGGATGAAGAACATCCCCGGCGTCGTCCTCGTGCACGAGGTGCTCGTCGACCAGGTTGAGGTCAACCAGATCCTCGCTCACCGCGACGCGCAGTCGTCGGTGTCGGGCCCGTATCCGCCCGGGCCGCCCCCGCCACTGCCGCAGCACGGCTGAGACGACGGCGCCGCCCTGGGCGGGGACCGCCGGCCTGCGCGAACGTGCCGTCTGCGCGAAGATGGCCACGGCAGAGAATGCGTCGAGCGGAAGGATGCCCCATGGCGTTGCGAGTCGGAGTCGTCGGCGGAGGACAGTTGGCGCGCATGATGATCGCGCCCGCCGTCGAGCTGGGCGTCGAGCTGAGGGTGCTCGCCGAGGACGAGGGTATGGCCGCCGCGCTCGCCGCCACCGCAGTCGGTGACTACCGCGATGCCGATACCGTGCTGCGTTTCGCGCGCGACGTCGATGTCATCACCTTCGATCACGAGCACGTGCCGCAGGATGTTCTGGCCGCGCTCGTCGACGCGGGCGTCGCCGTGCGCCCGGGCCCGCACGCCCTTCAGTTCGCGCAGGACAAGCTGCACATGCGGCGCCGGCTCGCAGAGCTCGGCATGCCGCAGCCCGATTGGGCGGCGGTCGGCGACGCCGCCGGGGTCGAAGCGTTCCTCGC
>NZ_JAVVLT010000119.1:0-27660 GCF_036224885.1 Marinobacter sp. OP 3.4 | reverse complement strand
TTCAGGGGCCGTCCCTGGCGCCCGCCTTGCTCCGCGCCATCCCTGGCGCTGCTGCGAAAGCATACCCACCGGACGTCCGACCGAATCACGAGTTAACGTCCAGATGAGCTTCGCTCACAACACTGAGCGATACCTGTGAAATTTGCAGTTCTGAACCGGACTCAGAACCAGTCGTTCTCCATATCGATATTGTCCCGGTTGCCGGCACTCAGCAGGTGGGCGTAGCCCTCCAGTGGTGCCAGTTCCCAGTCCATGAAATAACGGGCGGTGTGGATCTTACCACGGTAGAAGGCTTCTTCGGTGCCCGAGGCGCCGTCAGCCAGTGCCTGTTCGGCCACCATGGCCTGCTTCAGCCAGATCCAGCCCACCAGCACCCTGCCGAACATGTCCAGGTACATGGTGGCGTTGGACAGGCCATGGTCCGGATCGTTCGCCAGTTGGTGCTGCAGGTCCGCGGTGACGCCAACCAGCAGTACCAGGGCTTCCCTTAGCTGGTGGACGAAGTGGCCGCAGGTTTCCATGTCGGCGGCGTCTTCCAGTGTCGCGTGGATGCGGCGCTGGAATTCGGCGTAGCCGTCGCCGCCTTTCGGGCCCAGTTTGCGGCCCAGCAGGTCGATGCCCTGGATACCTTCGGTGCCTTCGTGGATCGGGTTCAGGCGGTTGTCCCGATAGAGCTGTTCCAGCGGGTAGTCCCGGGTATAGCCGGCACCGCCGAGCACCTGGATGCCCAGGTCCGAGGCGATGACGCCGTATTTGGACGGCCAGGTTTTTACCATCGGCGTGATCAGGTCCAGCAGTTCGGCGGCGGCCTTGCGCTCGCCCTCGTCGGCGGCGGTGTTGGCATCCTCCACCAGGGTGCTGGCGTAGAGGCACAGGGCCAGGCTGCCTTCGGCGTAGGCTTTCTGCATCAGCAGCATGCGGCGAACATCGGCGTGTTCGACGATCTTCACCTGGGGCGATTCCGGGTGCTTGTTGCTCACGGGGCGGCCCTGGGGGCGGTCGCGGGCGTAGTCGAGGGCTTCCAGGTAGCTCTGGTAGCCCATGGCGGCGGCGCCCAGGCCGACGCCGATGCGGGCTTCGTTCATCATCTGGAACATATAGCCCAGGCCCTTATGGGGTTCGCCCACCAGATAGCCCACGGCGCCGTCCTTCTCACCGAAGTTGAGCACGGTGGAGGTGGTGTTGCGGTAGCCCATCTTGTGCAGCAGGCCGGCCAGGGCCACGTCGTTGCGCTCGCCCCGGCTGCCATCGTCGTTGACGTGGAACTTGGGCACCAGGAACAGGGAGATGCCGCGAACACCGGCCGGCGCGCCGTCGATACGGGCCAGTACCATGTGGCAGATATTCTCGGTCAGCTCGTGGTCACCACCGGAGATGTACATCTTGTTGCCGAACAGGCGGTAGCTGCCGTCGTCTGCCGGTTTCGCCATGGTGCGCAGGTCGCCGAGCGCGGAGCCCTGTCCGGGTTCGGTCAGGGCCATGGTGCCGCTGTAGCGGCCGTCCAGCATGGCGGGCAGGTACTTGTCCTTCAGTTCGTCGCTGCCGAAGCTCTTGAGCAGGTTGGCGGCGCCGATGGTGAGGAAGGAATAGGCGGTGCTGGAGACGTTGGCGGCGTTGAAGTAGGCCATGCTGGCCCGCAGCACCACTTCCGGGAGCTGGGAGCCGCCGTCGTCGAAATCATGGTGGGACGCCAGAAAGCCGGCTTCGGCAAAGGCATTCCAGGCATTCTGGGTTTCCGGGATCAGGGTGACTTTTTCGCCGTCGAAGGTGGGTTCGTTGGCATCGCCCTTCTGGTTGTGGGGGGCGAAGTACTGGGCGGCGATGTCCCGGGCGGTGTTGAGGGTGGCGTCGAATATCGCCCGGTCATGGTCCGCGTAGCGGGGCCGTTCCAGCAGGGCGTCGGTATCTAGAACTTCGTAGAGTTGGAATTGCAGGTCGCGATCGTTGAGCAGGGTTGCCATGGTTGCAGTTTTCCGGGGGTAAAGGACCCGGAGCCGCCTGGCTCCGGGTCGGCGGGACGTTCAGCGTGCTAAACCTCCAGCCATTCCTTGCGGATTTCAGGGTTGTTTTTCAGGTCTTCGGGGGTGCCTTCAAAGACAATTTCCCCTTCGCCCATGATGTAGATGCGATCCGCGATATCCAGTGCGATGGAGAGCTTCTGCTCCACCAGCAGCACCGCCAGGCCGTCCTCGGCCATCTGTTTGAGAATCGCGGCCACATCGGCCACCACTTTCGGTGCCAGACCCTCAGTGGGTTCATCCACCAGGATGCACTGTGGGTCTCCCATCAGGGCGCGGAACATGCTGAGCATCTGCTGCTCGCCCCCGGACAGTACCTCCGCCGGGGTGTGTTCCCTTTCCTTGAGTCGCGGGAAGGACTCGTACACCTTGTCCAGGGTCCACGTGTTGCCGGTCTGGCCTTTTTTCTTCATGCCCAGCTCCAGGTTCTGGAGCACGGACAGGCCGGGGAAAATAGCACGATCCTCCGGCACGTAGCCAATGCCGGCGTGGGCGATTTCATGGGATTGTTTGCCGCTGAGGGTATTGCCATCGAACTCCACGTGTCCCACCGGTGCCACCAGCCCCATGACGGCCTTGCACAGGGTGGAACGACCCACCCCGTTACGACCCAGCAGGCTGACCACTTCGCCGCGTTCGACCGACATGTTCACACCACGCAGTACGTGGCTCTTGCCATAATAGGCATTCAAATCCTGGATCTTGAGCATCAGTGGACCTCCGTACCGAGATAGGCTTCCTGGACCGCCGCGTTATTGCGGATTTCTTCCGGGGTGCCGGTGGCGATGATCTCGCCGTACACCAGTACGGAAATCCGGTCCGCCAGTTCGAAGACCACGCTCAGGTCGTGTTCGACCACTACCAGGGTGTTCTCTCCGGTCATGCGCTGGATCAAGTGGATCGCATCGTTGGCCTCGGTGCGGCTCATGCCGGCGGTGGGCTCGTCCAGCAGGATGACCTGGGCACCGGAAGCCACTGTGCAGCCAATTTCCAGGGCACGCTGCTCCGCATAGGTGAGTAGCGATGCCGGTGTGTTCGCCTGTTTGGTGAGGTTAAGGCGCTCCATCAGTTCCGCCGCCCGTTCGGTGACGGCATCCTGCTTGGTGACGCTTTTCCAGAAAGCGTACTTGTGGCCCTCGGACCACAGCAGGGAGCAGCGAAGGTTCTGCATCACTGTCATGTTCTGGAACAGGTTCGTCACCTGGAAGCTGCGGCTCAGCCCCATGCGGTTGACCTTGTGGGCCGGCAGGTTGTGGATGGCATTGTCGAACAGCTTGATGGAGCCGTCGCTCACCTTGAGCCGGCCACTAATCAGGTTGAACAGGGTCGACTTGCCGGCCCCGTTGGGGCCGATAATGACGTGACGTTCGTGCTCATGTACATCGAGGTCGACGCCCCGAATGATCTCGGCGCGCCCGAAGTTCTTCGTGACGCCCTTGAGTTGCAATGCGTTGCGAGTGGTCATGCGTTACCTCCTCTGGACGTGGCGCCGGTATGACGGGAGAGCATTGGCCTGCCGTGGAACAGCATCAGGCCGAAGCCGATGATGGCAATGGCAAAGCAAGCCAGCCATGGCAGAACAGTGGTGGCATCCACCGTGACCCCCATAAGCACGAACGGCGCGCTGGGATCCCAGCTGCGGAAGTAGTGATAGGACAGCTCGATGACGCAGATCGCCCCGAAAATACCGATCAGGCCGGTAACAATCAGGTAAAGACGGATGCCTGTGTTGCCCTTCCAGCCGCCAGCTTTCCAGTTGAGGTACTGGGTGTGGATAACACCGACTATGCCCATGGGCGCGAACATCACGATGGTGATGAACAGCAGGCCGAAATAGAGCACCCAGGCCTCGGTATACGACGACAGGGAACTCTCCAGTACGGTGACGATGGACGCGCCCACGATAGGCCCGATGAAGTAACCGATACCGCCGATGTAGGTGCCCAGCAGCACCGCGCCGGACTGGATCTGACCCACCACCTCGGCATTAACGATCTCGTCGGTGATGACGTAGAGGCCGCCCGCCAGGCCGGCGAAGCAGGCCGACAGGGAGAACTGGATAAAGCGCACAATGGTCGGGTCGTAACCCACGAACTGTGCCCGCTCCGGATTGTCCCTTACGGCGTTCGCCATCCAGCCCAGCGGTGTTTTCCTCAGCAGGTAGATCAGGATAGCGGCAATCAGGGCCCAGGCCACTACCAGGTAATAGACGGCCAGGCTTGACGCATAGTCTATCCCGAACAGTGACGGTGCTTCGGCCCGGTTGCCGAACAGTCCGGCTTCGCCACCGAAGAAGTCGGTGAACATCTGGGAGCTTGAGAACACCAGGGCGCCCAGACCCAGGGTGATCATGGCGAACACAACACCGGCCCGGCGGACCGAGAAAGTGCCGAACAGAATGCCGAAGCCGAGCCCGGCAAGGGCGCCCACCAGCGGGAGCAGTTCCACCGGCAGGCCCTGGCCGCCCGCGTCATTGATGGCGCGCAGCACGTGCATGGCAACGTAGGCGCCAAGGCCATAGTAGACCGCGTGACCGAACGACAGCAGGCCGGTGTTGCCCAGCAGCATGTTGTAGGAGAGCGCGAAGATGATCGCCACACCCATGTGGCTGAGCAGGTTGATGGCGTGGCCGGACGTGAAGATGAACGGCAGGACCAGCGCCGCCAGTGGAATCACGACCCAGGGCCAGAGCTTCAGCAGGTTGGTCCGGCCTGCCACGGATGGGGTAGCCATAGACTTTGTTTCCTGTTGTGTTGTTGTTGTGGAATTCATGCTTCACGTTTCCCGAGCAGGCCACGGGGTCTGAAGATCAGCGTCAGAACCAGAAGCAGGAACGGCAGCACCGGTGCGATACGGGTGGTTTCCATATGCCAGAGCACGCCGAAGAAACCGGAGTCCTCGATACCCAGGGCACCGAAGGCACCTGCCAGGGAGAAGTTGATGGACAGGAAAAAGGTCTGCAGGATCCCGATGATCAGGGAGGCGATCAACGCGCCGGGCACCGAACCCAGGCCGCCGAGTACCACCACCACAAAGACGATGGGGCCCATCATGAAGGCCATGCCGGGGTCGGTCACGAAGTGGATGCCACCGACAACGCCGCCGAGGCCGGCCAGGGCGCAACCAAAGGCAAACACCAGCATGAACACCCGGGGTACGTTATGACCCAGTGCACCAACCATATCGGGGCGTGACAGGGCCCCCTGTATGATCAGACCGGCACGGGTCTTTTTCAGGAGGAACCAGAGGCCCACAAACATGGCGACCGCAACCACCAGAATAAACACTTTGAACACGGAGTAGTTCAGGCCGAACATGCTAAAGGCGGTGGTGTCCAGGGCGGGCGGAGCCTTGTAGGGAACCGGCACGGTACCCCAAAAAAGGGCAACAAGTTCCTCAATGACATAGGCCAGGCCAAAGGTAAACAGCAGCTCTGGAACGTGGCCGAACTGGTGTACCCGGCGTAGTCCGTAACGCTCGACCAGCGCACCAAAGGCGCCGACAGCGATGGGAGCGAGGAACAGGGCAACCCAGAAGCCCGTCCCCAGGCCGAGGGTATAAGCGAAATAGGCGCCGAGCATGTAGAAGCTGGCGTGGGCAAAGTTCAAGACACCCATCATCCCGAAGATCAGGGTCAGGCCGCTGGACATCATGAACAGCAGCGTACCGTAGAGCACGCCATTGAAAATGGAATAAGCGATGGTTTCGAGCATGGTGAGACCAATTCCTGGTTATTTTTCTGGGGGACTCCGGTGGCGTTGCACCACCGGAGTGTCGCTCGGGGTTATGGGCGTTTCATGTCGCAGGAGGTCTCATCCGTGGCCTGCTCAACCGGAATGTTGGCGACGGTCCGGAAACCCACGCCGGAGTTGTCGGCATCGTACTTGGCGTCAGCGTCCATGACAGACATGTACATGGGCTGCAGGATCTGGTGATCCTGGGCGCGCATGGTGACGGTGCCGGTCGGAGACTTGTACTCCATGCCTTCCAGGGCCTTGGCGATGGCATCGATATCATCGGAGCTGCCAACTTCCTCAATGGCCTTCTTGAGCATGTGCATCTGGTTGTAGATGCGATGATAGTACCAGTCGATTTCCGGGTAGCGCTTCTTGAACTCGTTGAACCAGGCTTCGTATTCGGTCAGGCCTTCGTCCACGTTAACGTCCGCATGCCACTCGGTGACCTGGTAGAGCATGTCCTCGCCACGCTCACCAACGGCGGCGGGAGTGCCCAGGCCGCCCCCATAGTAGGTGTAGATGTCCACGTCCAGGCCGGCACTGTCGATGGCGCGGACCAGCAGAGACAGGTCGTTGCCCCAGTTACCGGAGACGACGGTGTCGGCACCGGACTGCTCGATACGGGAGACATAGGGTGAGAAGTCCCGTACCTGGGCGATCGGGTGGAGTACGTCACCAACGATCTCGGCATCCAGGTTCTTCTCGTCAACCAGTTCCTTCATGCGCTTGGAAATGAACTGGCCGTGGGAGTAGTCCTGGTTGATCAGGAAGATATCGTCGATGCTGTCGTCCCTGGTCTTTATGTAGTTGGCCAGGGCTTCCAGTTTGATGGCGCTGTTGGCGTCCCAGCGGAAGTGGTAGAAACTGCAGCGCTCGTTGGTCAGCGCAGGATCCACCGCAGCGTAGTTCAGATAAAGCACCTTATCGTCGGGATTACGGCTGTTATTCCGGTCGACGGCTTCCACCAGGGCGCCCGCCACGTTGGAGCCGTTACCCTGAGTTACGAAGTTGATGCCTTCGTCCGCCGCCCGTTGCAGCAGCTGTACCGATTCCGACGGGCTCTGCTTGTTGTCCATGGGCACGATTTCGATATCCCGTCCCATGATGCCGCCGGCTTCGTTCATTTTTTCGGCAGCAAAGCGGAAGTGCTTCAGGCCGGCATCGCCGACGTTGGCGAAGGGGCCGGAAAGTGGCTCGATGTAGGCGATCCGGATTGGGCCTTCCTGAGCGTAGGTGAATGAGGAAATGGCCATGGAAAGGCCAATCATGGTGCCGGTGAATACTCCGGTCTTCTTGTTTCGAATCATGATTTTCTCCTGATTGTCGCTGCCGACAGGGCAGCGGATTTCTTGTACTTGTTGGTTCGAGTTTCAAACTGTATAGCGAGCGCTTGTTCTATTCAATCTGAAGAGCGATATATTTTTGCTATGAAAATGCCTCCTGAAATTGGGTGAATTCAGATGCTTGCATTTCATCCCTCGAATCAAAGGTATAGTTGAATTACTCAACCAGTTCAACCGGCAAAGTCACGTTTACCGGATTTTTACTGTAGCCGGAATTCGCAGATTTGCATGGCGAGTCCGGAATTTTCCGATTTGTCCTTCCAGGGTCTTCGCCACCGCGTAGAGAAGTGACAGGCGCACGTTAGGGAGGTTCCACACGGCGCCGGTCGGGAACGCTACTCCACGCACTCAAACGAGGTGGCTGAATCCGGGTCACCGCCGCTGGTGTATTGAGGCCAGGCCGGATAGTTGCACAGGGGGCGTGTACGGCCTGGCTTGCCAACGGTGTCGGTGGTGATCTGGTTTTCCGGGGCGATGTCATGCTCTGCCCACTCTTCCAGGGCGGTAAGGGAATCCCAGGTGGCGTTGAAGAAAGAGCTGGCGCCGTGTCCGAACCCTGGAACTTCGTAGTAGCGGACAAAACCGTCCACCTTCTCCTGCCCCATCTGGTCAATCAGCCGGTCGTAATAGATCTCGGTGGCCCGGGAACTGACCAGGATATCCGAGAGGCCATGGGCCAGCAGCAGCTTTCCGCCGCCGTCCGCAAACTCGGAGATATCAGTGCCGGCGTTGAAGGGCACACTCAGTTCACTGATGCGGTCGGCAAACGCCTGCCGCGGATTGATCGGATCGAAGTCAAAGGAGTTGAAGGAGGCATCCTGCGCCACCGAATACCTGACCCACTGGTCCACCAGCACGCTCAGATAGGGAGCGGAGCGTGGCATCGGGTTGTCGGGCTGGCTGGTGCCCAGGGCCAGGAAAACAACAATGGGCTGTACCGCTGTATCAATGCTGGTGATGCCCAGATCAGCGCCCCAGACATTGCTGCCGGGATAGCCGGTTTCGCCATTGGCCAGTTCGAACTGGAAGGTTACCCCATCGTTCATGGCATTCAGCGCGTCAATCTGGGCATCGGACAGGCAGTGGTTGCCGTCGTCCGCGCCGCCGGGGCAGCGGATGGCCACGCCGTTCAGGGTTGCGGTTGCCGGATCGAAGGTCGCGTTGCACTGGCGCTGGTCGCTGATGATGTCGTCTTCAAGCCCGTCCAGATCATCACAGGCCTCCAGGGCGGCGTCCAGCAGCAACTGGCGTTCGGCGGAATCGGGATAGGCGCCGGGCTTGGCCAGTTCCAGGCTGAGGTGTTGCCCGGCCAGCCACGCCGACATGTTGTTCCAGGCCGGATACCAGGCAATGGCTCCGTCCCAGTCATCCGGCCACCGCTGGATATTGGTCAGGGCCTCACGTCCGCCTGTCGAACCGCCGGCGAAGTAGCTTTTTTCGGGGTCGCTGGCGTACCGCTTGCCGACGATGAAGACGGCGGCGTCGCGGGTCTTCTTGAGGGCGTCGCCGGCAAAATTACGCACGGCCTCTTCATTGAGGCCCCAGCGCCCGTCCTGTGAGCCGTAGTCGTTGGCCTGATGGCCGGAGTCGCTGGCAAAGGTGGCATACCCCCGGCCAAGGGGTGTCACGGCATCGGGGGCGCCCTGGGGGACGTTACCGGTGATGGCGGGGATGGTGCCGTTGAAGCCGCCTCCACCGAACATGAGTACCTTGGAATTCCAGTCTGCAGGCAATGCCACCCGGAATAGGATGTCGGGCGCATCCGGGTCGACGGAGGCGATGCTCCCGGAGACGAGGCAGTGCTCAGGGATGGCGGCAGCCCCGCTGCCACTGGCTGCCACGACTTCTGTGTCGGTAACGGTAGCACCGGAGGTCGATAAGGCCATTTCTTCCGCCGGGATCTCCAGGCCTGCCAGCTGTTCGCAGGTCATCGGGTCTGCGGCAGAGGATGAACCGTCTCCATCTCCACATCCGGCTATCAGCGTGACGGCCATACAGCCAGCCGCGATCCCTGACAACCTAAAGTTAATGTTTTCCATTGTCGGATCCTTGTTGTCATTGTTTTTGGACTTCGGTGCCACATGGGCGCCGACCCCCGACCATAAGCAATTCAATGGGGGTGGACAATGTGGGTTCGCTACATAAATTTGGGTTTAAATCTGTGTTTATGTCACAGCGGGTTGTCTGTCCTGCCTGTCAGGTCCCTGCCATAGCGCTCTATCTGCCGGACGTGCTGGTGCGCTAAAGAACCGGTCGCTGCCGGTAACACCAGGGCAGGTCTCTGGGCCTTACCGGCCTGCGGCTTTTTTCAGGTTGAGCAACCGTAACGCCAGTTGGATCTCCAGGGAGCGGCCATCCTGCTGCCAGGGCCCCAGTATGCCGTTGATGGCCTCAAGCCGGTTGTGAACGGTATTGACGTGGAGTTTCAGTTTGCGGGCGGTGGCCCTGGCATTCTGCTGCTCATTCATGAACGTGAGCAGCGTTCTGACCAGCTCGGTTCTCCTGGCCTGGTCCGCCTCGACAAGCTCGCCAATCGTTGCCCGGATAAAGGCCGCCACATCCACCGACGTGCTGTTACCAAACAACGGCGTATAGATGGCATATTCATGATAGAAGAAGGTGGCATTGCGGCGCCCGAGGTGCTCCGCCACCTGAAGTGACTGTACTGCCAGTCGATATTCCCGGGGCAGGTCCTCCGACCGGTTGATGGGCTGGGATAGCGCGGTCAGTCCGCTCCAGCCGGCCTCGTTGGCCATGTGTTCATGAAGGAAATGCCGGATCGCCCGGGTGTCCTCCTGGTTAAACAGGAGGATAAGCCGGTCGTCGATTTCCGTCGCCAGGCCTGACAGCGACTTCAGCCGTTTACTGATTTTCTTCAGGAAGAAGTGGAGCTTTGACGGCTCAAGGGCAACAACCGCCAGCAACATGGGTGCCTGCGTATCAAGGCCGATCTGCAAGGCTTGGGTTCGGGTGGGTTGCCGGGTCGACTCTTTTGGGTCCAGGAGATCGGTAAGGGTCGTCTTGATGTCGAGCAGGTTGGTGGCGGTCTTTTTTTCCTCCAGCAGGTTCAGTACCGCAATGGCGGTGGACGAGCGCTCGAAAATCCGCATCTGGTGACCGGACAGCGGTTTTTGCGTGCGGATCAACAAGGATCCCAGGTGATCATTGCCACTGGATACCGCCATCAGATTGAGGGTGTCCTGGTTGCCGTCCAGGGTCACCGAGCGGCCGGTAAGCCGGCTGCTGTCGATGGCTTCGGCCACCTGTTTGCTGAATCGGTTGTTGAGGATGGCGGTCTCGAAGAATGTCAGGGCCTTCTGCGGGATGGCGCTGGTCATCGACCCCATGGGGTCCAGGAACCCGAGTTCGCCTTCCAGCAGGTTGGCGATCAGGCTGAGCATTTCCTGCTGGCTGCCGCCCCTGGCAATCTGGGAAGTGAGCTTTTCATGGGCGTCGGTGGCATGCTCCAGCACCGCCACCTTGTCTTCGAGCTCCCGGTTTGCCTGCTCGGCGTACCTCAGGGCCTGCTGTTTCTGCTCGAAGGTTCGCGCATTGCGGATAGCAACGGAGGCATGGGCTGCAAGGGTGCCGAGGACGGAAATCTCCCATGGCTGGTGAAAACGCTGGTAACGATCGGCCACGATCAATACGCCGATGACCTCGGAATCCGCCATGATGGGCACCGAAAGCACCGACTGGATACCTTCTTCCGCCATGGCCCTGTCCATCACCGAATCATGGGTGAACTGTCCTTCGGTCAAATAGTCCTGAGTGCTGAATGCCGACCGTGACTGGCGCACATAGCTGGCAATGCCGGCATGTTCCGGGCCACTCAGATTCTTGATGAGCTCGGTGTAGGCGCCATCAATGGCCAGGATCCTGCCCTGGCCATCCAGCGTTTGGCCAGCGAGCCAGGCGAGATCGCTGCCCAACAGCTTGCGTCCGCGCACCACAATGCTGGTCAGGACGGCGTCGGGGTCCTGCAGCTCTGTCAGTGTTTCTGCGCTTTCGGAGACGGCCCTGAGGGATCGTTCGTTGAGCTGATACTGTTCGTTTCGTTCCGCGAGTCTGATGGCCTTTCTCACGGCGGCGAGTAATTCAGACTTCTCTTCGGCGCTGAAAGCGAATGATTCGGCCTCGGAAAGACGTCTGGAAAGTTCGCTGGCTCCCCGCCCCTTTTCCAGGTCATCGAGAATGGCCTGATAGGTCCGGGCCAGCCGGATGCTGCTGTCTGCCATGGTCGGGTACTCGTTTAACGTGAAAGGGGCAAAGTCTGGTTTGTTGTCATAGCTAAATCAACGAATATGTGACAATCAAACATTGTTGGCGGTGCCATGGGGCTTTAATATGATGCCTTTTCCCAGTGGGATGGGGGCGAACGCCATTCAGAAATGCTGTCCACGCCCGCATACGGTTGAGCTCCGCTCACTATTATCCGATAGTATTCCATCGAGTTGATCGAGCGATTGTTATATTTTTTAGCCGATGTCGCCCAATGGGCTTTGACACGGCTACCAGTCAAGACCAACAACAAACGGAGACTGCCATGACAACCCAGACCCCCGAATGCCTGTGGCAACCCACTCAGGCCCGCATCGAAAACAGCCGCATGCATGACTTCATGCAATGGCTGAAGCAGCATCGCGGGCTGGAATTCCGGGACTATAACGCCCTGTGGCAATGGTCCGTGGACCAGTTGGAGGACTTCTGGGCCGCCTTCTGGGACTATTTCGACATCCGCCATTCCTCGCCGTACCTGCGGGTTCTGGACGGTGACCGCATGCCCGGTGCCACATGGTTCGAGGGCGCCAGGCTCAATATGATTGAGCAGGGGTTCCGGTTCCATGACGATGAGCCGGATCGCCCCGCCATCATTTCCCGCTCGGAGATCCGTCCCCTCCAGGAACTGTCCTGGGGCGACCTGAAGACACAGGTGGCGTCCTTTGCCCATGGTCTTCGCCAGATGGGCGTCGGCCCCGGCGACCGGGTGGTGGCCTACCTGCCGAACATCCCCGAAACCGTTGTGGCCTTCTATGCCTGCGCCAGTATTGGCGCCATCTGGTCGAGCTGTTCGCCGGACATGGGCACCCGCAGCGTGATTGACCGCTTCCGCCAGATCGACCCCAAGGTGATGATCGTGGTGGACGGCTACCGCTATGGGGGCAAGGATTTCAACCGCATGGATGTGGTCCGTCAGCTACGCTCCGAACTGCCCACCATTGAGCAGGTGGTGCTGCTGCCTTACCTGGATTCCGGCGCGAGCCTGGACGATAGCGTAGCCTGGTCGGACATGCTGGCCCATGACCAGCCCATGACCTTCGAGCAACTGCCCTTTGATCATCCCCTGTGGGTGGTCTATTCCTCCGGCACCACCGGTATGCCCAAGCCCATTGTCCACAGCCATGGTGGTGCCCTGCTGGAAGGCCTGCAGGGCCAGGGGCTTCACATGGACCTGCAGCCGGACGACCGCTACCTGTGGTTCACCACCACCGGCTGGATCATGTGGAACGCGCAGATCGGCGGGCTGCTGCTGGGCAGTACCATCTGCATCTACGACGGCAACCCCGGCTATCCGGACCTGGGCACCCTGTGGCGATTCGCCGGTGAGGCGGGGGTCACCTTCTTCGGCGCCGGTGCGGCCTACTTCCTCAACTGCAAGAAGGCGGGAATCCATCCCCGGGAGTACGCTGACCTCAGTGTTATCCACTCCGTGGGTTCCACCGGGTCGCCCCTGCCGGATGAAGGCTACAAGTGGATCATGAACGAGATCGGCGAGGATGTGCTGGTGGCGCCCATCAGCGGTGGCACCGATGTGGCGGCCTTCTATGTGGGCTGTAACCCGATCATGCCGGTCTATGCCGGCGAGATGCAGTGCCGTACCCTTGGTACTGCTGTCTATGCATTCGATGAAGAGGGTAAGGTCGTGAATGATGAGGTGGGAGAGCTGGTGGTGACCCGCCCCATGCCCTCCATGCCGCTGTACTTCTGGGGCGACGAGGGCGGTCATCGCTACCACGACAGTTACTTCGACACCTACCCGGGTATCTGGCGCCATGGCGACTGGATACGGATCACGCCCCGGGGCGGCGCAGTGATTTACGGCCGCTCTGACACCACCATCAATCGCCAGGGTGTGCGAATGGGCACCGGTGAGATCTACCGGGTGGTGGAGGAAATCCCCGAGGTGCTGGACTCGTTGATTGTCGACCTGGAGTACCTGGGGCGGGAATCCTGGATGCCGCTGTTCGTGGTGCTGCGGGAAGGCGTCGAGCTGGATGACAGCCTGACCGGGCGCATCCGCGCCGCCATCCGGGACAACCTCTCGGCCCGCCACGTGCCCAACGAGATCATCCCTGTGGCGGCCATTCCCTATACCCTGACCGGCAAGAAGATGGAACTGCCCATCCGCAAGCTGCTGCTGGGCAAGCCGCTGGCGCAGGTGGCCAGCCCCGACGCCATGGCCAACCCCGAGAGCCTGGACTTCTATATCCGTTTCGCCGAAGAACGGGGCACGGCGCTGGTGGAATAAGGGGCCTGGGCGTCTGCGCGATTTCGACCGCGCAGACGCCTGGGTCAACGGAGGTTGTAGTACACCGCCGTTGATCCCCGGTTCTCCCTGGCCTTGTCGATTTCCGCCCGGGCCACGGTACGCAGGTGCACCTCGTCGGGGCCGTCCAGGAAGCGCAGGGCCCGGCCCCAGGTCCACAGGTAGGCCAGGGGCGTGTCCGGGGTCAGGCCCATGGCGCCGAACACCTGCATGGCCCGGTCCACCACCCGGGTCTGCAGGCGTGCGGCCACCAGTTTGATGGCGGAGACATCCACCCGGGCGGCGGTGTTGCCGAAGGTATCCATCTTCCAGGCGGCCTGCAGCACCAGCAGCCGGGCCTGGTCGATCTCCAGGCGGGATTCGGCGATCCAGTCCCGGACGTTCTCATACTCGCTGAGGAACTTGCCGAAGGTGCGCCGTTCCAGCGACCGTTCCGTCATCATCTCCAGGGCCAGTTCGCACTGGCCGATGGTGCGCATGCAGTGATGCACCCGGCCGGGGCCCAGCCGGGCCTGGGCCATGGCAAAGCCTTCGCCGGGCCGGCCCAGCAGGTTCTCCGCCGGCACCCGCACGTTACGGAAGGCAATCTCGCAGTGTCCCTCCGGTGAGTGGTGCTGCATGATCGGAATGTTGCGCACCACCTCCAGCCCCGGGGTGTCCATGGGCACGATCACCATGGAGTGCTGCTGGTGACGGTTGTCACCGGAGCCGTCGTCACAGCGACCCAGCACAATGGCAAAGCGGCAGTTGGGGTGGTTGGCACCGGTGATAAACCATTTGCGGCCGTCCACCACGTAGTGATCACCATCCCGGCGGATGGTGGTGCTGATGTTGGTGGCGTCGGAGGAGGCGGTGTCCGGTTCGCTCATGGCAAAGCAGGAGCGGATGCGACCCTCCAGTTGAGGCGCCAGCCAGGCATCGTACTGGGCCGGCGTGGCGAACCGGTGCAGCAGTTCCATATTGCCGGTGTCCGGGGCGCTGCAGTTGAACACTTCCGCCGCCCAGGGCAACCGCCCCATGATTTCCGCCAGGGGCGCGTAGTCCAGGTTGGTCATGGCGGTGCCTGGCTCGGTTTCCTTCAGCTCTGGCAGGAACAGGTTCCAGAGGCCGTCTTCCCGGGCCTGCACTTTCAGGGGCTCCAGGATCTCCAGGGGATAGCACCCGGATTCCGCCATCCTCAGCCAGTCGCTGTTGCGGGGCAGCACATGCTTCTTCATGAACCGCCGCATCAGGTCCTGTACCTGGAGGGAATCATCGGAATGGTTGAAGTCCATGGCTGGGCCCCTGTCAATGGCATGGCGGATCTGCCTGCCAGACTAAGGCAGGGGCGGCCGATGGTCGTTGACTCACATCAAGTGGTGGCCGGCCAGCTTACTTGCCGGCGGTTTCGGCGTGGAGCTCCTTCCAGGCGGCGTAACGATGCAGGTCCGACTCAACCAGTTTCAGGCACAGGGCCACCACGCCGGCGTCGTCCAGCAGGCCGAACCCCAGGATCATGTCGGGGATCAGGTCCAGGGGATTCAGTACGTACAGCAGGGCGCCGGCAATGGCGGCAATGGTCTTCCAGGGTACCTGGCGGTAGCGGCCATTCCAGAAGTCCCGCAGCAGCGAGAACATCAGGCGGATATCCGTTGAGAAGCGGTTCAGCCTGCCGCTGGACTGGACTTTCTCTTCCACCTTCTTCTGCCGTGCCAGCAGTGACTCCAGGCTGTCCTCGTCCACATGGCGACTTTCCCGTTCCAGTTCCTCCCTGGCCTTGCGGTCACTGATTGCGCTCATGGTGCCCCCTTCTTGATGGGTGGAGAATATGAAAAGCATACCAAACCCACACCCCAACACGGCATGGCGTCCCCAATCTGTACGCACTTTCATGAAGCCGGTCCTTCAGCCAGCCAGCGCAACTGGTTATGATGTCCCTCTTTGCCGACAACCCGTGGCCCCATGGCCGCGATTGATCCAGGGAGATTCCGAGATGACAGGAATGAAAGGAACAAAAGGCGCACTGACCGCCGTCCGGGGACTGGTCCTGGTGACCTGCGCGCTGATGCTGGTGGCCTGTGCCGGCGGCCCGTCAGGGTCCTCAGGGGGCCCCATTCCCACCGCACCGCTGACCAACACCTACTGGAAGCTGATGTCCCTGAAGGGCACCGAGGTGAATATCCCCAAGGGCGAGCAGGGCGAACCCCACATGATTTTCCGGGATGACGGCAAGGTGAACGGCTTCAGCGGCTGCAACCGGTTTGTCGGTGAGTACACCGTCAGCGGCGCCAACCTGCTGTTCGATGCCATGGCCAGCACCAAGATGGCCTGCACCGGGGACAATCATGAAGCGGCGCTGTATGAGGTTTTCTCACAGACCGCCGGGGTCTTCCTGGAGGGTAAGGTGCTGAAGCTGCTGAACGAGAAGGGCCACGAACTCGCCCGTTTCGAGGCGGTGGCCCTGCCCTGATTGCCATCGGATCGTGGGAGCCGGTCCCGGCTTCCCACGGACCCTTGCCGCGTTACGGTACCGGCGTGTAGTTCTGGGTGGAATACTCATCCGTAGCCGGCTTGCTGATGGTGCCCACCTCCAGCATGTAATCCACGAAGGACTGGGCGTAGTCCAGGAAGGTATCCTCGGCGCGGCCGTCCTCTGAAACCGTCCCGAAGGTCACATAGCCATCGCGGCCTTCCGCCGTGAAGCTGTTGCTGACGACTTTCAGTTGGGTGTCGTCCTCCAGGGGCATCCAGGCGCCCTCATTGCGCACCCGGTACTGGATGTCGTACAGCCGGTCACCGGCGGCTCGGCTCATGTCCACGTACCAGCGCAGGCCAGCGGCATAGGGGTAGGCCCCGGTGGAATCACTGTGGGCGTAGTCCACCGCCTCGTTGAGTACCGCCCGGATCTCCGCGCCGGTCATGTCCAGATTGGTCAGGGTGTTACCAAAGGGCAGCAGGGTGTAGGCATCACCGATGGTGATGTCGCCGGCAAAAATGTCGGTCCGTACACCACCACCGTTCTGGATGGACACGTCCGCTTCCTTGCTCATGTAGAGGAAGGCCTGGGCCACCACGTTGGCGATGTCACTGCCGCGATTCGGGTCCTCACCATCACAGGTGCTGTCACCATAGGCCTCGCCGGGAATCCGGGCCAGGCACAGGTCTTCCGTGGCGGTGCCGATCACTTCATTGGCAAATTCCTCGAGCTGGTCGGTATAGGTCTGCAGGGCGGCCTCGACGGTGGCATCCGGTGCGGTCAGGCTGAGTTGCGTATCGGCGTCGATGGCGGCCAGTACGGCGTCACGGTCGGCGCCGGTCAGTTCGACGTCATCGTCGCCCTGTTCCCGTGTGATGGGTTCATCCAGCAGCAGGTGGGGGACCCCCTCGCAGCCCTGGACGACGCCAGCTTCATTCCACTCCACGTTCAGCTCGCCCACTACCTGGGAATACTGCCAGGCCTGGGCCACGCAGACCTGGTCACCGTCGGCATTGGTGGCCATGGTGGGGTAGGGACCGGAGCTTTCCAGGCCGTAGGCGGAGAAATCACCCAGCAGGGAGTGGGAGTCGCCACCGATGATCACGTCCACGCCGTTGAGGCTGGCGGCCAGCTCCAGGTCATTCTGGTACTGGTAGTGGGTCAGCAGGATGATCTTGTTGACGCCGTCTTCCGCCAGTTCGTCGATCATGGCCTGGGCGGTTTCCTGTTCATCCAGGAACTCGGTGGTGGCCAGCGGGCTGGAGCTGTTGCGGGTCTTGTTGGCAATGTCGATACCGATGATACCGACCCGGGCGCCGTCGATTTCCCGCACGATGTAGGGTTGGATGTAGTCATCCTGGGCCGACGGGGCCAGGGGAGTGCCCACCTCCGGCTTGACGTTGGCGGCCAGCACCGGGGTGTCGCAGTTGCCCCTGGCCAGTTCGTCCAGGAACAGCTTGAGGCCGGCGTCGCCACGGTCGAACTCGTGATTGCCCAGGGCGAAGGCGTCGAAGCACACCAGGTTCATCAGCTCGGCGTCCGCCACGCCTTCGAAGCTGGAGAAATAGAGGGTGCCGGTGATGGCATCGCCGGCGTGCAGTTTCAGCACGTTCTCCAGGGCAGATTCACGCTCGGCGATCTTGGCGGCCACCCGGGGAAAGCCACCCAGGGCGAAGGTGGTCTCGGCCCCGCCGATGTCCAGGGTCTGTTCAGAGGCTTCAAGATTGGAGTGGTGGTCGTTGATATGGAGGATGTTCAGGGTCAGCGGCGCGTCGGAAGAGGTCTCATCGTCGTCCGAATCACTGTCGTTGCAGGCCACCAGGGCTAGCGAGGACATCAGGATCGTCAGGATTAGTGCGGGTCTGGTGTTCACAATCATACTCCTTTGATGGTGTTGGCAGGGCCTCCTGGAGTCCCCTGGATGGCGGGCATCCGGAAGCGTCCAGGCTGGCCCCGTACTGTCAGGCCTGGCGGATCGCCGCCAGAATGGTTCTCAGGTCCTTGCCGTTCACACGGCCATCGCCGTTGAGATCAAGGCGCTCGTGCTTGCCGAAAAGCCCCGCCAGGAGGAACCGCACCAGGTCACGGCCATCCACCCGGCCGTCGCCGTTGAGGTCCGCAGGCAGGTCGTCGGAACCTTCGGCAAGCTCCAGCACCACAATGACCGGGTCATGGTCCGAGGCCCGCCAGGGGGCGGTGGAGTACCAGTCCGCCTGCTGCTGTGGAGACTTGAACTCGGTGTTGTAGTCCAGGGCCCGGGGCTCATCGGCGTTGATGGTCCAGATGGCGGTGTCCAGCACCTTGTCGAGCAGTTCCGGGGAGGCCAGGGCATGGTCCAGGTAGCCGGCCTCGCCGAAGTACACGTAGGAGTAGGCATCGTCACCCTCGAAGCGGTTGACCAGGTCGGTGTAGCCACGGTCGGTGAGGGTGGTGATGGGGTCTTCCAGGGCGTAGCTGTTGAGGTCGCCGAGGATCAGGCGGTCCTGCTCGCCGGTACCGGTGGGGTCGGTGTCCAGCCAGCTCGCCAGCGCACTGGCGGCCTGCACCCGGGTCGGGTTCCAGCAGCCCTGGCCATCGCCCTGGTCGGCGTCGGCACCACTGGCCTCGCCGCAGCCCTTGGACTTGAAGTGGTTCACCACCAGGGTGACCCCGTCATCGCTGCCCACCGGACGGAAGGTCTGGACCAGGGGCTGGCGGTTAAGGTCCTGGAACGGAGCGGAGGCCAGTACGGCGGCATCGCCCACCGTCTCCGCACGGTCCGTGCGATAGACGAAGCCGACGGCGATCTCGTCACTACCAAGCTGCGACAGACCCGGATCAACGGCCTGCCATCCGCTGCCCAGGGCGTCGGCCAGCTCGCGGATGGCGCTCTCGTCACCGTAGCCGTCGTTCTCGATTTCCATCAGGCCTACCACATCGGCGTTGGTGGCGCGGATGGCGGACACCAGCTTGGCGGTCTGGCGTTGCAGTTCCTCGGCGGTGTCGGCGCCGCGAGCGGTGGGAAAGCCGCCGCCCATGCCATCGCCGTTGAAGAAATTGAGCACGTTGAAGGAGGTCACCACCAGGTTGCCATTGGCCGCCAGCTCCGGGCTGTCCTGGCGCGGGTTGGCCGCGACGAATTCCGGTGACTGCAGCGGCTGGAGGCGCCAGGCGTCAAAGCGGAACTCCAGCACGCCCACCAGGCTGTCCACCTTGTCGCCACCTCGCACGGTATTGGTCGCGCTGAGGGCCGGGGACGGGTAGGGCACCACCGCGGGGTTCTGGCGGTTGCTGCCGTCGTCCAGGATCAGGCGGTCCCGTTCATTGGCCTGCTGGATGGCCTGGGCATCGTTGCCGGGGCTGGCCACGTTGGTGGGAATGAAGTGGCGGGTGCTGCCCAGGGTGAGGCTGCCATAGCGGCCCAGGTCGTAGGTGTCGTTCACCACCAGCGGGCGGTCCGTTGTCACCCGCATGGACTCGAAGGCTTCCGGATCATCCAGGGAGGCCCAGGGCAGGCTGATGGTGGCTGGGGCCGGCAAGTCACCGGGGCCGCAGTCTGCGATGCCGGTGATGCTGCCCAGTTCGGTCAGGCCGTTGTACTCGGTGACTGTGCCGGCAATGCGGACGGTCTGGCCGGCTTCGACAGTGGTATCGGTATCCGGGGCATAGATAAACAGGCCCTCGGAGGTGGTCGCCAGACTGTCGCGGTCAACCGCCTCTTCCTCCACATGGAATCCGCCGAAGCCGTCGTCGCCGTTGAACACGCCGGTCACCACGGCCTCGATCTGCACCGACTCGCCGTTCAGGGGGGAGGTGTCCCCGTCACCCTGGATGGTGGATACCAGCGTGGCCGGCTCGCCACAGGTGAGGGTGGGGGTGCCCGGCTGGTCGGGATCGTCCGGATCGGCGGGGTCGCCACCATTCATGCCCAGGTCGGAGAAGTCGTCCAGGGGGAAGGCGTCGAAATGGAGTGCGGGCTCATAGGCGTCGTAGGGATCGTTGTCCGGCGTCAGGTCCCGTCGCCGCAGGTCGGTGTTCTGGGTGCGAACGTCGTCGCCCCAGTAGCTGCCGGGGTCGACGCCCACCTGGCCGATGCTGTCCACCACCAGGCCGCCGTTGAGGAGGGTGACCGCATCGTCGCCGTTGAACAGGCCGGCGCCGGTGGTCTGGTCCGCCACGGCCAGTATTGCTTCATCCGCCTGGCTGCTGGCCACCACGAAGTGACCGCCGGGTGCGATGGTGCCGTTGAGGTTCAGGGTCAGGCCCGCGTTGTTGTTGCCGTTGAAGTAGACCTGGATTTCCCAGGCGGCCAGGTCCACCGGTTCCGCCGAGGTGTTGAGCAGTTCCAGGGCCTTGTTGTTGCCGGAGCCTTCCAGGTATTCGCTGAACAGCAGGCTGGCATGGGCGGGTGACGTACACAGGGCAGCCACCGAGGCCGCCATGAGGGTGCGCTTGAAGGTCATGAATCCGTCCCTGATCGTGATGGGTTGTGAGCGGCCTGAGGGAGGCCTGACGATCAGGGTGCAACCAGACTATGACGGTGACATGAGAGATTTATGAACGGTTTACGACGGAAATGCTACCACCTGGCCTTGTCCCACATCTCCGGGTTGGCCCAGTACCTGGGGTTGTTCCAGGTGCGCTTGTGGTTGTAGGTGTCGATGTTATAGGTGTAGAGGGTGTGGCCATCGTCGCCATCGGTACTGCCCTGGCGCACGAAGCCCAGGCCGATGAAGTCGTTGAAGGACCAGTCACTGCGATGGCTGACCAGGACGGCGATCTGGTGGTTGCCCAGGTTGCGTAACTGCCCGAGCAGGATCCGGCCGGTGGCCAGGGGCAGGTCCTCCAGGGTGTCGGCGACAATGGCCAGGTCATGGGGCTGTGCGCTGGCGCCGGTGAGTTCCCCGTCACCAGGCTCAAGCGGTTCCACGGCAACCCCGGAGTGGGCGGACCGCCAGTCATCCGCGGCCTGCCGGGCGGCCTCTCCGGCCACCAGCAGGGACGTCGGCTGGCAATCCTCAATCACGGACGTGAACAGGGCCCGGGCGTTCATGGCGGCTCCTCGTTGTTGACAGGGTCCACCATGATACGCCCTTGGACCGCCGTTGGTCTGCTACCCGGGTGTTCTCTACCCCCATTACTCCCAGGAAGTGGCGCCGATGCGGTGGATGCTCACGTCGGCACCGTTGAACTCCTCTTCCTCGCCCAGGCGCAGGCCGGCCAACTGGCGCACCAGGCCATAGATCACCAGGCCGCCGACAAAGGCGATTACCATGCCCGCCAGGGAGCCGATCAGTTGCGACATCAGGCTGACACCGCCAAGACCGCCCAGGGAGGTCTGGCCGAAGATGCCGGCGGCGATGCCGCCCCAGAGGCCGCAGACCCCGTGCAGGGGCCAGACGCCGAGCACGTCGTCCAGTCGCTCGATGCGGTTCTGGGCCCATTCAAACAGGAACACGAAGATGGCGCCGGCAATACCACCGGTGATCAGCGCGCCGATGGGATGCATCAGGTCGGAGCCGGCGCAGACCGCCACCAGCCCGGCCAAGGGACCGTTGTGGATAAAGCCCGGGTCCTTTCGGCCCACCACCATGGCGACCACAGTGCCACCCACCATGGCCATCAGGCTGTTCACCGCCACCAGGCCGCTGATACCGTCCAGGGTCTGGGCGGACATGACGTTGAAGCCAAACCAGCCCACGGTGAGGATCCAGGCGCCGAGGGCCAGGAACGGAATGTTGGAGGGCGCGAACGCCACCACCTTGCCCTGGCGGTAGCGACCGTTACGGGCGCCCAGCAACAGCACCGCGGCCAGGGCGATCCAGCCGCCGACGCCATGCACCACCACGGAACCCGCGAAATCATGGAAGGAAGCGCCAAAGCGGCTTTCCAGCCAGGCCTGGAAACCGTGGTTGCCATTCCACACGATGCCCTCGAAGAACGGGTAGAGGAAGGCGACCACCAGCCCGGAAGCGATCAGCATGGGGTAGAAGCGTGCCCGTTCGGCGATGCCGCCGGAGACAATGGCGGGTATGGCGGCGGCGAAAGTGAGCAGGAAGAAGAATTTGACCAGTTCGTAGCCCTGATCCTGGGTGAGGATCGTAGCATTACTGAAAAAGTGATTGCCGTAGGCGATATAGTAGCCGATGAAGAAGTAGGCAATGGCGGAAATGCCGAAGTCGGTCATGATCTTGACCAGCGCGTTGACCTGGTTCTTGTGACGCACGGTGCCCACTTCCAGGAAGGCGAAGCCGGCGTGCATGGCCAGTACCATGACGGCACCGATCAGCAGGAAGAGTGTGTTCGCACTGTCGGTCAGGGTATGAATGGCTGAAGGAATATCCACGGACAGGAGTGCTCCCGGTTAATGACTTTCATGAGCCGGATGGTTCACGCTGGTGCACATCTCCGGCTCGCCGTGGTCCGGATTCAGCAATAATCGATCCACAATAGTGCGTACGCTTTAATATTGGGCGCTTAAATGAATTCGGTTGGTGCGTTGTCTCTTTAACAATCGGGTTTCTGGACTGATTCTGCACAAATAAAGTGCAGTTAATTCAGTAATGCACAGCTATGGAGCCTGAAGGTATCGAAATGGAAGGAGATGGGATGTGACCAGTGTCAGCGTATCGGGATTGCGCAAGACCTATGACGCCGGTACCGGGCCGGTGACGGTGTTTACCGGCCTGTCACTGGAGCTGCCGCCCGGTGAATCCCTGGCCCTGACCGGTCCGTCCGGGTCGGGCAAGAGCACGTTGATGAATATCCTGTGCGGGCTGGAAAGCATCGACGCTGGCGACGTGCAGGTGCTGGGGAAGTCGGCGACCGCCCTGTCCACGGACCAGTGGGCGGAGCTGCGCCGTCGCCGGATCGGCGTGGTGTTCCAGGACAGCAACCTGATGCCCGCCATGACCCTGGCGGAAAACATACGGCTGAGGGCGGACCTGGCCGGTCGGTCGTTCGGACCGGTTAACGACTGGCTGGAGCGCCTCGGCCTGGCCGGGCTGGGGGACCGCTATCCGGATCAGGTGTCCGGCGGCCAGCGCCAGCGGGCGGCCCTGGCAATGGTGTTTGCCATGGGCCCCGACCTGGTGCTGGCGGACGAGCCCACCGGCAGCCTGGACCGGCATACGGCCACGCAGGTGTCTGATGCGCTGTTCCACTGGCAGCGGCAACAGGGGTGTGGGCTTATCCTCGCCAGCCATGACCTGGCCCTGGCGGGGCGATGCGACCACCGGCTTGATCTGGCGGCAGAGGGCCGGCCGTGATCTTCCGGGCCGTACTCAGCCACTACCGGCGTCATCCCTTACAGTTGCTGGCGCTTTGGTTGATCCTGACCCTGGCCACCGCCCTCTGGTCCGGTGTCTGGACCCTCACCGGACAGGCCCGGGACAGCATGCAGGCCGGCGAGGCGCAGTTGTCCGGCGGCCAGCAACTGGCGCCGGAGGATGGCTCCCCGGTCACCGTGGACGACTTCGTCAGCCTGCGGCGCCAGGGCCTGTGTGTGATTCCCTGGCTGGAGGTGGCTCCGACCGATGCCCGGGGGCGAGTGGTGGGGATCGATCCCCTGGCCATGGCCTGTGCGGAGGGTGATGCCCCCGGCGCGGGCATGGCTTTGGATGGCGAGCCCTTTGTGGACATCGCCGAAGCCGCCCGGCTGGCGGAATCGGGCCGATCGGCACGCCTGCGCCTGTATCTGATGGACGGGGAGCAGCCGTTACCCGCCGGCTGGCATCGGCCACCGGACCCGTCCCGACTCAGCACCGGCGAGCTGGCCGACAGCTTCCTGCTGAACCTGGATGCCCTGGGTATCCTGGTGGTGCTGGTGTCCGCGCTGCTGATTCGCAGTGTCTATACCCTGGGGCTGGCCCAGCGGCGGGAGAGCCTGGTGCTGCTGGAACGCTATGGCATCACCCGCCGACGACTGCGGCGCTGCCTGTTGGCGGAACTGGTGATCCTGGCCGGTCTTGGCCTGGTACCCGGTTACCTGCTGGGACTCCGGCTGGCGGATGGGCTGTCCGGTGGCTTCGGTGCGGCCATGGACAATCTCTTCGAAACCACCCTGCTGACCACCGGCGAATCCACCACCGGATTCCTGGTGACCCTGGCGGTGGTCCTGCTGGTGGTGCTCTGGTGCGGACTGGACCTGCTGAGGGGCGGCCCGGCCCAGGGGCGCCCCCGGTTCCATCCGGGGCTGGCCACCGCCTGCCTGCTGGTGGGGCTGGTCCTGCTGCTGGTGGCGGGGTCCCTGGTCACCGTCTTCCTGGGCACCGGGCTAATGCTGGCCGGGGCCGGTCTGCTGACGCCACTGCTGGTGGTCCGTTACCTGACGCCATCGCCCTGGGCGCCACCGCTGACCCTCTGGAGACGGCGGGAGCTCGGCGTGCTGTCCGGTCGTCTGGCGCTGCCGATGGTGGCCCTGCAACTGGCGGCGGGCACGGTGATCGCCGTCCACGCCCTGGTGTCCACCTTTGAGGACACCTTCCACGACTGGCTTGGCCAGCGCCTGGCCGGAGACCTGTTTGTGGAAGTGCCGGACGACCGTTCGCTGGCACCGGTAGCATCGCTGCTGGAGAGTGATCCCGCCGTGGCCCATTGGCATCCGGTCATCCGTGGCACGGCGACCATCGGCGTTGGTTCGGGGGAGCAGGGCGTGGACCTGATGGCCACGGACACCCGCTCAGGCCTGATCCGGCGCTGGTCGCTGCTGGAGTCCGTGGCGGACCCCTGGCAGGCGGTCGGCGAGGGCCAGGTGCTGGTCAACGAGCAACTGGCCCGGCGGCAGGGCCTGGCGCCCGGGGATCAACTGATGGTGGGGTTTGGCGAAGGGCAGCGCAGCATCCGGGTGGCCGGAATCTACGCGGATTATGGCCGACCGGCGGGGGAAATCCTGATGGACCGGCGTTACCTGCCCGAGCGGTTCGTACCGGATTTCCGCTCCCTGACCATTGCCCTGGCAGACATGGGCAATGGCTCGGGCACGGCCCTGGTCTCCGCCCTGGCGTCCGCCTGGCAGGTCGACGACCTGTCGGTCAGGGACAACGACACCATCCACCGCCTCGCCAACCGGGTATTCGACCAGACCTTTGCCCTGACCCGGTCCATCAGTTACCTGACCCTGGTGCTGGCGGGCCTGGCCCTGCTGATGACCGGCTGGGTGGTGCTGCGGTCCCGGGCCTGGTACTACCACCTGCTGTCCGCCTGGGGGCTGACAGCCCGGGAGCGGCGGCGTGTGGTGATGACGCTGGCCGCGGAATTCATGGCACTGATCTGGGCGGCGGCACTACCGGTGGGCATCACCCTGACCTGGGTGCTGGTCAGCCGCATCAACCCGGTGGCCTTTGGCTGGTCCCTGCCCATGGCCATCTACCCCGGTTACTGGCTGGAGTTGCTGGGTCTGTTTGCCCTGGCCGCCGTCACCGTGGGCTGGCTGGCCAGTATCGGTCACGACGGCAAGCCGGGAACCATGCCTGTGCAGGCGGGAGGGCAGGAACGATGAACTGGACCGCGCTGTTCCTGGCCTGGCTGGCCGGCCTGAGCCTGATCCTTTCCGGTTGTGGGGAGTCTCCGGACACCGAAGGGTTTGCCGGGCTGGCGGAGACCCCGCCGGCTTCCTCGTTCGCGCAGCCGTCCCCCTCGGACGGGATTGAGCTGCCCGATGACTGGGGTCCCCACCCGGACCATCGTATCGAGTGGTGGTACCTGACCGCCAACCTGCGCACCGAGGGCGGCGACCCCCTGGGACTGCAGTGGACCCAATTCCGGCAGGGGCTGGTGGCCCCCGACCAGGCCGGGGGATCGCCGCCGGCCTCCCGCTGGCCATTGCAGGCTGCCTGGATGGCCCATGGCGCGGTGTCCTTCCGGGGGCAGCACTGGTTCTCGGAGCGTTTTGCCCGGGGAGGCATCGGCCAGGCCGGGGCCCAGGCCGAGCCCCTGCGGGTATGGCTGGACCACTGGCAACTGGAAGCGACCGGCTCCAACCAGTGGCGACTTGAGGCCTCCGGTGATGGCTGGTCCTATCGCCTGACACTGGTCCCCGGCGAGCGGGTGATCCGCCACGGTGACCAGGGCTTCAGCGTCAAGAGTGATAGTGGCTTTGGTTCCATGTACTTCAGTCTGGTCGATATTGGCATCACCGGGACGGTCAAGGTGGATGGCACCGAGTACCGGGTTGCGGGCACGGGCTGGCTCGACCGGGAGTGGAGCAGCCAGTTCCTGCGGTCCGACCAGCAGGGCTGGGACTGGTTTGCCCTGCGGCTGGACAATGGTGGCCGGCTGATGGCGTTCCGGGTGGGACGTGGCGGGGAGGCGTTCCGGTCCGGTACCTGGGTTGCCGCCGACGGTAGTGTTCATGCCCTGTCCGGCGACCAGGTAGAGATGGTCCCGCTCACCAGCCGGGAAACCGATCATGGCCAGGTCCCGGCGGCCTGGCGAATCCGGGTGCCCGCCCATGGCGTGGACATAACGGTACGGGCACCGGAGGGAGAGTACTGGAATCGGGGACTCTACCCTTACTGGGAAAGCCCGGTAACGGTAACCGGCAGTCACAGGGGCGAAGGGTACATGGAGCTGACCGGGTACGCCCGGCCATAACCCTGTTTATGGTCTACCTTTTTAGTGCGGCTGATTCGTCGGTGATCGCGTTTGTCACCTATAGTTAGAAGAGTGACTTCCTGAACTTTCTGGCCGAGGCAGTAACGACCATGACTTTCCTGAACCGACTCAAGATCCGTTCCCGCCTGCTGCTGGCGGTACTGGTGCCGGTTATCCTGACCGGTGCCACCATCGCCTGGCTGACCGCCGCCCAACTGCAGGCCAGTGGCGAGGCGGAATTACAGCGACTGGAGCACACGCTCACCGAGGCCCGCAAGCAAGGCTTGCGCGATGTGACTGAAACCGCCCTGTCGGTGGTGAACGAGGTGAGGGACAACCCGGACCTGACCGAGGAGGAGGCGAAGCAGGAAGCCCGCAGCCGCATCCGGTCCATCGAATTCGGCAACAACAACTACGTGTTCGCCTGGCGCCGGGACATGTTCAACCTGGCCTACCGTCCCAACCCGGACATTGAAGGCCTTACCGAGAACCCGGATGTCCGGGAACTGATCGACGAGCTGTTCGAGGCGGCGGCGAATGACGGCTTCTATGCCTACGACTGGCCGAACCCCGCGGCGGATGGCGCCGTGGAGCCCAAGCTGTCCTACGCCACCCTGATCGAGGACTGGGACTGGATGATCGGCGCCGGGGTCTACATCACCGATATCAACGAGGTCCTGGCCGGGGCGAGGGCCGATATTGAGGAGAATATCCACCAGGCCCTGGTCTTCATCCTGCTGGCCACGGTGGTGGTCATCGTGCTGGCGGCCATCCTGGGGGCGTTCGTGGGTCGCACCGTGACCCGACCGCTGGCAGGGGTCAGTGAGATGATGCGAGACATTGCCGAAGGGGAGGGTGATCTCACCCACCGGCTACCGGAGGATGGTAACGATGAGCTGTCGGAACTCGGCCGGCGTTTCAATACTTTCATCAGCAAGATCCACAACACCATCCGCGAAGTGGATGACACCACGAACCAGGTGGCCTC